>NZ_JANFMV010000002.1 GCF_024385575.1 Rhizobium sp. NRK18
TTTCATCATTTCTCCGGCGAAGCGGCGACTCTCCATTTTAACGGGGAACAGTACAAAATTGGCGGAGGAAGGGATGTATTCATAGCCTTCAGATTTCAGCACCTGGTACAGGAAATCACGGGAAGCAATGGTTTTCTGCAACGCTTCTTTCATGAACGCTTTTTCCTGGTAACCCGCGTTCGCAGCCGCAGCCGATGCTGCTGAAACGCCCATGGGACCAATGCAGTAACCGGATAATTTCTCTATAATTTCCGGGGTGGAAATGATGTAGCCAATGCGCATACCCGCCAACCCGTACAGTTTAGAGAAAGTACGTGCCACAATTACGGGCAAT
>NZ_JANFMV010000003.1 GCF_024385575.1 Rhizobium sp. NRK18
TTCGACGCTCGAACAGATCGGAGAGGGCAACCTCGACGCCCGTGCGGAACTCGGTTCGGAGACCGAAGTGCTCGAAGACGAGTTGCTCAACATCGTCGCGGAGGTGAACCGGACCGGCGACCGGTTCGAGTCGCTAGTCGACGAAGTCGAATCGCACGCGACGGACGTCTCGAATACGATTACGACGGCCAACGACGCCGCCTCACAGATAGATAGCCGCGTGACTGAACAGCGGAAGGCGTTAGAGGCCGTCCGCGACGACTTGGCATCGTTCAGCGCCGCGATGGAAGAAGTCGCCGCCAGTTCGACAGAA
>NZ_JANFMV010000005.1 GCF_024385575.1 Rhizobium sp. NRK18
GCGGGCCGGATCGCGCCATTTGACATAGGAGCGCGCCTTGGCGGCATTGCCCTTTGCCAGCGCCTGATCGGCGAGGTAGTGGCGCAGCGCATCGATGTCGGCGAGCGAATAGGAGCGCCGGCCGCCGGGGCCGACCTCCGGCTGCGGGCCTTCGCCGGCAAGCGAGAGCTGCCTGAGATATCCGTCGGAGACGCCGATCAGCCGGGCAGCCTCGCCAGAGGTGAAGGAACGAAGGGTCTTTTCGGAAGCCGGTGCGAACAGCCGTTCGCGCATGGCCTGCAGTTGCGCGGACAATGCCTGGGCATCTTCCGCGATCGTGACATCCGCTGGACGCATTGCAGGTCCTTTTTGGGCCGCAGCCTGGTTCGACGGCAAAGCCATCCCCTTCGTCTTCGCTTCGCCATCCTGTCCCGGTTTGCCGGCGGGGATGGCATAATTAACACTATCAATGTGACCGATTCTCTACGTCGTGAATATACGGCGGTGACGCGAGCTACAGATTTAACGCCGAGTTACGGAGAAGCGATCGCTTGGCTTCGAATTCCGTTAGAAACCTGAGCAAACAAGCGAGTCGCGTCAAGCCCTTTTGTTGCAGGCTCATTGCGGGCAGAAATCGCCGCGGCGACTCATCAAGACGATCCCGCGTTGACAGCTGTCAACAGGGAGAATCGATCCGCATTCCTCGGCTCACAAGAAACTCGTTACCGACTCACGGACTGGCCGAGCAAGCGGAATTGCCAAATGCTCTGTTGACAGCTGTCAACGGCACCGACAGCCCAAAGCGTCAGCATTCACAGAAAGAATCCAATCGCACTCGTCGGTCGAGGTGGCGCGGCTGACCGCTAAGCCGCCGACCAGAGGCTAGATTCAACGTCTTGCCAGAGCCCGGTCGGCC
This sequence comes from Rhizobium sp. NRK18, assembly GCF_024385575.1. Classification (NCBI taxonomy): domain Bacteria; kingdom Pseudomonadati; phylum Pseudomonadota; class Alphaproteobacteria; order Hyphomicrobiales; family Rhizobiaceae; genus Rhizobium; species Rhizobium sp. NRK18. Next base: position 896 of record NZ_JANFMV010000005.1, read on the forward strand.
GGATACCTGTTCCGCACCATCAGGAGGCTCATCATGGCAGAACAGACCGAAAGCACCCAATATGTCATCGCGCCCGAGGCGCAGAAGAGCCTTGCAGTCACCGACACGGATCGGCGCTTCCCGGTCGGTCGCATCTTCTGCGTCGGGCGCAACTATGCCGACCATGCGATCGAGATGGGCCACGACCCTGATCGCGAAGAGCCGTTCTTCTTCATGAAGCCCACGAGCAGCCTCGTCACGGACGGGCGTTTCCCGTATCCATCGATGACGTCCGACGTGCATCATGAGGTCGAGATGGTGGTGGCGATCGGGAAGGGCGGCCGCGACATCGCCGTCGCGGATGCGTTCGACCATGTCTATGGCTACGGTGTCGGCCTCGACATGACGCGACGCGATCTGCAGGCCGTCGCCAAGAAACAGGGCCGGCCGTGGGAAACCGCCAAGGCATTCGACGCCTCCGCACCCTGCTCGCCACTCGTCGCCACCCGCGCCATCGGCCACCCGATCAAGGGCGCCGTCACGCTTGCCGTCGATGGCGATATTCGCCAGCAGGGCAATCTCGACCAGATGATCTGGAAGACGCCGGAGATCATCAGCTACCTTTCCGGCCTGTTCGAGCTTCTCCCCGGCGACCTCATCATGACGGGTACTCCGGCCGGCGTCGCCGCCGTCTCGCGCGGCCAACGGATGGAAGCGACGATCGAGGGCATCGGCTCGCTTACCGTCGAGGTCATCTGATCCGTTCGGGTTCCGGCGCCCTGCGCCGCAACCCACGCGACCAGATGACGTGAAATTTGACATATGTTATTCTCCGACTGCTCTTCCATTGCGGCAGGGCAGGGGGCCGCGCAGCTGTCTGCCGCGGCAAATGGGGGATAATTCAATGCGCGGTATCGCGTTTCTTTTCTACGTCGTCGCAATTCTTTACGTGCTTGCCGGCATGTTGTTCGGCATCCACATGGCCGGCGCTCATGATTTTTCGCTGGCGCCCGCGCATGCGCATCTCAATCTTGTCGGCTGGGTGACCACCGGCATGTTCGGGATCTATTATCACGTCGTTCCGAAGGCGGCCGAAGGCATGCTGCCGAAGATCCACTTCGCGGTGGCGACGCCCGGTGTCATTCTGATGTTCCCGGGCATCATCATGTCGATCCAGGGGCAGGGCGAGGCGCTGGCGATCATCGGTTCGCTGCTGACGATCCTCTCGATGCTCATCTTCCTCTTCACCGTGATCCGCAGCCGCGGAACGGCCTGACATTAGAGACGTCTCACGGAAACGTGAAGCGGATGCCTTGATCCGTGAACAGCCACCCCGGCGTAAATGAGGTTTCATGCCATGCGCTGGGCCCATGGCTGGGGTGGAGTGCCAACACGAAACGGGAGCATCCGATGAACGACATCAAGCGAATGAAGGCCACCGACTTCCCGCAGGAACTGCTGGATATCTATGACGGCTACGTGCACGGCGTCATCACCAAGCGCGAATTCCTCGACAGGGCGGCAAAGTTCGCCGTCGGCGGCGTCACCGCCATGGCGCTTTTGAAAGCGCTGCAGCCGACCTATGCCTGGGCCGAACAGGTCAAGGCCGACGATCCTAGAATTTCCACCGAGCGGATCCAGTACCAATCACCGGACGGAAACGGCACCATCACCGCGCTCCTGGCAAAGCCCGCCGGCGCAACCGGAAAGCTGCCGGGCGTCGTCGTGGTGCACGAGAACCGCGGCCTCAACCCGTATATCGAGGACGTGGCCCGCCGCGTCGCCGTCGCAGGTTTTGTCGCACTTGCTCCGGACGGCCTGTCGCCGCTTGGCGGCTATCCGGGCAACGACGAGAAGGGCCGCGAAATGCAGAGCCAGATCGATCCTGCCAAGCTGATGGAAGATTTCTTCGCGGCCTACGAGTTTCTGCTCGCGCATGACGCGACGACGGACAAGGTCGGCTGCGTCGGCTTCTGCTATGGGGGAGGGGTGTGCAATGCGCTCGCCGTCGCCTACCCGAAGCTCGCCGCCAGCGTTCCGTTCTACGGCCGCCAGCCGCCGGCGGCCGACGTGCCGAAGATCGAGGCGCCGCTGCTTCTGCATTATGCCGGCCTCGACACGCGCATCAACGAAGGTTGGCCGGCCTATGAAGCCGCACTCAAGGCCAACAACAAGACCTATGAGGCCCACATCTACGAAGGCGTGAACCACGGCTTCCACAACGACACCACGCCGCGCTACGACGAAGAAGCCGCGACACTTGCCTGGACCCGCACGGTCGACTTCTTCAAGGCCAACCTGACCTGACCTTGTCCGCAACAATGCCGGACCGCAACGGCGGTCCGGTCATAACTGCAAGAAATTACTTATTATTTCTTGGGTACAATTCAGGCAAGATCGCACAATACAACTGATTGAGCATCGCTTTGCCCGTCTAAAGCACTGTTATTCTGCCTCCAAAAAAATTTTCACACCTTCACTGCCCATCTTGATTTCAACCAAAGGTAATCGCGCGCGTTGTTACTGTTAAACCTTGGTTAATCCTATCGCACCCAAGCGGAGACAAGATATCGTTTAAATATAGGATTTCTTAATTCTATTGGCCGATCCATTGGACAAAGGCGAGAAGACTACTCGCGTCCAGCTGGAGCCTATACATGAAGATCAGCCGCAAGATTTCCCTCATCATCGCATTGATGAGCCTCATCACACTGAGCGTTGCGGGAATGACCTTTTACGTCGTTCAGGAATATAACAACAAGCTGCAGGCCTATGCGAGCGCATCGACGCGCGCCTTCTACGGCGAGCACTTCAATCGCCTCGTCACGGCAGTCGTGATGGAAGCTCGCGGCATCTATGCCTCGCCGAGCACCGACAAGGCGACGAAGTTCGCCGAAGGCTTGCGCGCCCGCCTCGACGAGATGCAGACCGTCATCGACGAATGGAAGCCGATGGTGCCTGACACCGAGAAGCAGTCATTCGACAATCTGATCACCCGCTTCGGCGAGTTCCGCACCTTCCGCAGCGAAACTGCCCGTCTCGGTACCGAGGTGGATCCGAAGGCCGCCAACGAGCAGGGCAACAACGAAGCCAACCGCGCGAACCGCAAGGCCTTCCAGGCCGAGATCGACGCCGTCGTCAACGCAGACACTGCCGAGCTCTCGGCGGTCACCGCATCGCTTGAAACCTTCCGCAGCACGATGATGATGATCGTTGCCGGTGTCTCGCTGTTCGGCATCGCCGTCAGCGCCGCCTTCGGCATCTTCTTCGCTCGCAACCACCTGATCCGCCCGCTGGAAAAGATGACCGATACGCTGAAGGCTGTCGCCTCCGGTGATTTCAAGGTCGAGGTTCCCTATACCGACAACAAGGACGAAATGGGCGAAATGGCCCGGGCCGTCGACGTGTTCAAGCAGAACGGCCAGCAGATCGCACGGCTCAACGCCCAGGAAGCCTCGATGCGCGAGAAGTCCGGCGACCTGCAGTCCAGCATGGCCGGCGTCGTCGAGGCCGCTGCCAATGGCGATTTCTCCGGCCGGATCACCCGGGATTATGGCGACGAGGGCCTCAATGGCTTTGCCGCCGGCATCAACAACCTGGTTGCCGGTTTCGACTCCGGCATGAAGGAAACCCAGCGCGTCATCGCGCATCTGGAAAAGGGCGACCTGACCCAGAACATGGAAGGCCGCTTCAGCGGAGCCTTCGCCGAACTGCAGACCAACCTCAACAGCGCGCTTTCGACGCTCCGGAGCACCATGCAGGACGTTCGCCGCACCGCCGATGCCATCAACGGCAACACGCGGGAGCTGAAGACGGCCGCCGACGACCTGTCGCGCCGCACGGAGCAGCAGGCGGCATCGCTGGAGGAAACCTCGGCAGCGCTCGAGGAGATCACCTCTGTCGTCAAGACCTCGACCGACCGGTCGCAGGAGGCAAGCGGCATGGTGTCCGAGACGACCGCCTTCACCGCCAAGTCGTCCAGCGTCGTCCGCGACGCCATCGAGGCCATGGGCCGCATCGAGGGCGCATCGCAGGAAATCAGCCAGATCATTAACGTCATCGACGAGATCGCCTTCCAGACCAACCTGCTGGCGCTGAATGCCGGTGTCGAAGCGGCACGCGCTGGCGATGCCGGCAAGGGCTTCGCCGTCGTCGCCCAGGAAGTCCGCGAACTGGCCCAGCGTTCGGCGACCGCCGCCAAGGACATCAAGGCGCTGATCAGCAAGTCCGGCACCGAGGTCAAGACCGGCGTCGAGCTCGTGCAGGCCGCCGGCACGGCGCTGACCGAAATCGAAACCCGCGTACGCTCGGTCAATGATCACATCCATTCGATCGCCGTTGCTGCCCGCGAACAGTCGACGGGCCTGACCGAAGTCAACGTCGCCGTCAACCAGATGGACCAGGTCACCCAGCAGAACGCCGCGATGGTGGAAGAGACCTCGGCTGCCACCCACAAGCTCGCCGGCGAGACCGACGGCCTGCTGCAGCTGATCTCGCGCTTCCAGACGGGCGAGGAAACCAGGGCTCCGGCGAACCGCAGCGCGTCCTTCGCACCGGCCGCCCGTCACACGGGCTCGGCAAGCCCGGCGCCCGCCGCTCGCGCCGCAGCACCGGCGCGTCCGGCTCCGGCACGCCCGGCCGTCGCATCGGCAGGCGCAAGGCCGGCGGTATCGCAGCCGCGCAACATGGCCCGCCAGGTCGCCGCAGCCTTCAACGCCGCCCCGGCCGCAAGCGCGGACAACTGGGAAGAGTTCTGATAAAAGCCATTGAAATAAAATGAAAAAATCCCCCGCGTCCGGAACGGTGCGGGGGATTTTCGATTGACACCTGTCAACCCCTGACGCTCACCCCTTCAGGAAGGTGTTGAGCGCCTGGAGTTCGTCCTGACGGATCTCGTGGCCGCCGGCATGCGCCGTCAGCGTGACATCCGCGCCTTGGCCTTCCAGATAGGTCTCAAGGCTTTCCGTCAGCGGCCATGGGCAGATGGGGTCGTGACGACCCGCGGTGATCAGCACCTGCCGTCCGGCAAGGCCGGCATTCGCCGCAGGCGTCCACGGGATCAGCGGATGCAGGAGCGCGGCGCGATCGAAGAGTTCGGGCCTGGTAAACAGCACCGAGGCGAGAATGTTCGCCCCGTTCGAATAGCCGATACCGTAGACGGGGCGGCCCGGATGTGCCGCCTTGTGGGCGGCGACGAAGGCCGCCATCTTCTCCGTGCGGTAGGCGAGGTCTTCCATGTCGTAGACGCCTTCGCCGGTGCGGCGGAAGAAGCGCAGCGCGCCGTGTTCCGACACATCGCCACGCGGCGAAACGATGCCGGCGTCCGGCAGGATCTGCGACAGGAGTTCGGTGAACTGCATTTCGTTGCCGCCCGTGCCGTGAAAGGCAAAGACGAGCGGCGCGTCGCCAACAGGCGCCTTGGTATAAGCGTGATAGGATTGAGCAGTCATAAGCTTGTCCTCCGGCAGGCGGGGCGCCCTGGCCCCGCCGCACGCTAGAGAGAATGATGATCCGGCCTAGTCGGCGATTGGCTTCAGCAGCGCCTCGATCCGGTCGCGGTGCGGCTCGTAGCGGCTCGGCAACTTCAGTGCTTCGCCGAGATGGGCCGTATCCTCGTCACGGTCGAAACCGGGCTCATTGGTGGCGATCTCGAACAGGACGCCACCGGGCGTGCGGAAATAGATCGCCCAGAAGTAATCGCGGTCGATGACAGGGGTTACCTGATAGCCGGTGTCGAGAAGCGCCTTGCGGACTTCCAGCTGCGCCGCGCGGTCTTCCACCGCAAAGGCGATATGATGGACCGATCCGGCGCCCTGGCGGGCAAAGGCTGCTTGCGGCAGGGTCTCGATGTCGATGAAGTCGGCGCCGTTGCCGCCGGGAATGGCGTAACGCGACCATTCGTTCTTCTCGTCGACCTTCTGATAGCCCATGAAGCCGAGCAGTTCGCGGGTGGCGCCCGAATCCTTCAGGCGCATGCTGGCGCCGTGAAAGCCCTGGATCGCCTCGGCCGCGCCGATATCGTCGTGCAGCCAGCCGTCGCGCTTGTCGTTGTCGACTTCGACGAGCGAAAAGCCGTCCTGATCGGGACCGGTAAAACGCAGGCGCTTTTCGCCGAAGACTTCCGTCTCGGTGAGGCCGCCGACGCCGAGCTTTTCAAGCCGTTCGCGCCAGAAGCCAAGAGAACCCTTCGGCACGGCGAAATAGGTTTCGCCGACTTCACCGGCACCGGGACGACCGGCGGCGATGTGCGGGAAGGGGAAATAGGTCATGACCGAGCCCGGCGTGCCGACCTCGTCGCCGTAATAGAGGTGATAGACCTCGGGGGCGTCGAAATTTACGGTCTTCTTGACCCGGCGAAGGCCGAGCTTCTTGGTGAAGAAATCGCTGTTGACCTGCGCATCGGCCGCCATGGAGGTGACGTGGTGCAAGCCCTTGATCTGAGTAAGCATGGCATTGATCCTTCCGTTCGGGCACCAGTCTGGCGCCCTTGTCTGGACAGAAGATGGGGGAGGACCAGCAGAAAGAGAATAGAAATAATATTGACAATATCATTTCAATTTCTGCAATAATAACCAAATGAACGAGCTGAACGACATGCGCGTCTTCCTGGCGGTCGCCAAGGAGCGCAGTTTCGTCGCTGCCGCGCGCGAGCTGTCGATGACCGCGCCGACGGTGACACGTGCCGTGGGGGCGCTGGAAGAGCGGCTCGGCGTGCAGCTTCTGCTAAGGACAACGCGACAAGTGTCGCTGACGGCGGCGGGCGCCGTCTATGCCGCGCGCATCGAGCCGCTGCTGGCAGCCGTTGCCGCCGCCGACGACGAGGTGCGGGCGGAAGCCGGCCACGCCGCCGGGCTGATCCGTCTCAATGCGCCCCTGTCGCTCGGCCAGCGCATCCTGCCGAACGTGATTTCCGGCTTCCGGGTCGAGAATCCCGGCGTTGCCGTCTCCCTGACGCTGACCGACCGCTTCATCGACATCATGTCCGACAGCCACGACCTTGCAGTGCGCATTTCCGAGCCGCCGCGCGACAAGTCGACGATCTGGCGCAAGATCTGTCCGGTGCGCCGCCTGCTGGTGGCATCCCCCGGCTACATTGCCCGCAACGGCATGCCGCAATCGCCGGACGACCTCGATGAATTGGCCTGCATCGCCTATGACGAGGAGGCGCTGTCGGAGACCTGGGAGCTGTCCAGTGGCGGCCGCACGCGGCGGGTGAGGGCAGGGCGGGTGCTCGCCGGCAACAATGGCGAACTGACGGCCAAGCTCGCCGAGAACGGCGAGGGCATCGCGCTGCTGCCGCATTTCATCGTCGAGGAGGCGCTTGCCTCAGGCCATCTCGTTCCCGTCCTTGCCGACTGGCAGGCGCCCGAACTCTGGCTGACCCTTTACTACCCACCCTATGACAAGTTGCCGATGCGGGTCGCCAAATTCTCCGACTTCTTCGAAGCCTACGTCACCACGACCCGCCCGCTGTAAGCCGGCACATCGCTTCTCCTCTGTAGAACTCGCCCTCCCATGTATTGCCATTTGTGTACATTGCTTCACGCAATCGTCATTTTCATGCCTCATTTTCACAAAATTCCAATTGACATTCCGAAGCAAGCGACCATGTTGTGTACAACAACAAAATCCAAGATGTGGAACACAAGCTAAAACGGGAGTTTCCATGACACATAAACTTTTGAAGACCGCCACCGCCGCCGCTGTCATCGCGCTTCTCGGGGCATCTGCCGCCGGCGCCGTGACGCTGAAGGAAATCCAGGATCGCGGCTATGTCCGCATCGCCGTCGCCAATGAAATCCCCTACGGCTTCGTCGATCCGTCGGGCGCCGCCAAGGGCGCCGGGCCGGACGTTGCCGCCGCCATTTTCGAGAAGCTCGGCATCAAGGGCGACGACATCCAGTGGGTGGTCACCAACTTCTCCTCGCTGATCCCCGGCCTGCAGGCCAACCGCTTCGACATGACCGCCGCCGAGATGGCGATCCGTCCGGAGCGCTGCCAGAAGGTCATCTATTCCGAGCCGAACAGCTCCTATGGTGAAGGCCTGCTGGTGGCCGACGGCAACCCGAAAGATGTGCACAGCTATTCCGACTTCGCCAAGGAGGGCATGAAGGTCGCCATCATGGCCGGCGCCGACCAGCTGCACATGCTGCAGTCACTGAAGGTTCCGGAAGGCAACATCGTCACCATCGCCTCGAACTCGGATGCGATCTCGACCGTTTCGACCGGCCGCGCCGATGCCTATGCGGCAACCGGCCTGACGGCGAGCGAGCTTGCCTCGAAGAGCGACAAGGTCGCCATCGTCAAGGATTTCAAGGACCCGGTCGTCGACGGCAAGGAAGTCCGCAGCTGGGGCGGGTTCAACTTCAACACCGACTCCACCGATCTGCGCGACGCCTTCAACAAGGAACTGGCCGCGTTCAAGAAGACCGACGAGTGGAAGAAGATCCTGACGTCTTACGGCTTCACGCCGGCCGATATCGAAGGCTCGACGGCCAAGACGACCGAAGAACTCTGCAAGATGTAGTCGGCTGCACCCGCAGCGAACAATCGCAGATGAACACGATGGACCTCCCCGCGCGGGAGGTCCGCTTCTTCCCCGCATCGAGCCGCCGGAGCGAGCAAAGCCATGCAATGGGTAGACTATCTCGGCCCGCTATCCCAGGGGGCCTGGGTCACGATCCAGCTGACAATCTATTCGACGATCCTCGGCGGCATCTTCTCGTTCCTGTTCGGGATCGGCAAGCTGTCGCACAACTGGATCATCAAGGGCTTCTCGATCGCCTATATCGAGATCTTTCGCGGCACGTCGCTGCTCGTCCAGCTGTTCTGGCTCTATTTCGCACTGCCGGTGGCCGGCGACATGATCGGCCTGGACCTGCGCCTGCCGCCGGTTGCCGCAGGGGTCCTGGCACTGGCGCTGAACATCGGCGCCTATGGCGCGGAAGTGGTGCGCGGCGCCATCCAGTCGGTCAGCCGCAGCCAGTACGAGGCGGCCACGGCGCTGAACTTCACCCGCCGCCAGGCGCTCTGGCGCATTTCGCTGCCGCAGGCGATCCCGGAAATGATGCCGAGCTTCTCCAACCTCGCGGTGCAGAACCTCAAGGACACGGCGCTCGTCTCGCTGATCAGCCTGTCCGATCTGGCGCTGAAGGCTGAGCAGCTGCGCAACTACTACCAGGACTCCACCACGATCTACACGATCATCCTCCTCATGTATTTCGGCATGGCGCTGGTGCTGACCGTGATCATGCGGATCGTCGAGAACGCCGTCGGCCGCTGGCGCGGCGTCGGGAGGGCCTGACATGCTGTTCGGATACCAATGGGACACGATGCATGGCGAATGGGCATTTGCCCTGTCGATCCTGCCCATGCTGCTGCACGGCCTCGTCGTCACCATCGAGGCCTCCATCCTCGGCTTCTTCGTCGCCATGGTGCTCGGCCTCGTGCTCGCCGTCCTCAAAGGCGCACGCTCGAAGCTGATTTCCTGGCCGGCCACCGTGATCACGGAGTTCATCCGCGACACGCCACTGCTGGTGCAGCTGTTCTTCCTCTATTACGTGCTGCCGGACTACGGCATCGTGTTGCCGGCCTTCCTGACGGGGGCGCTCGCGCTCGGCATCCAGTACAGCGCCTACACCTCCGAGGTCTATCGCGCCGGCATCGGCGCCGTCGATCATGGCCAGCATGAGGCCGCCAAGGCGCTGGACCTGCCGCCACGGCGCACCTTCACGCACATCATCCTGCCGCAGGCCGTGCCGCGGGTGATCCCGGCGCTCGGCAACTATCTCGTTTCGATCATGAAGGACGTGCCGGTGCTTTCCGTCGTCACCGTGCTCGAAATGCTCAACGTCGCCAAGATCATCGGCGACCAGACGTTCAATTATCTCGTGCCGCTGTCCATGGTAGGCGGCCTCTACCTGATCCTCACCATCATCGCCTCAGCGCTGGTGCGGCTCGCCGATACCAAGCTTCCGAAGAGAGGGATTCCGTTACGATGAGCGAGCCCATTATTGTTTTCGACAAGGTCAAGAAGGCCTATGGCAATTTCACCGTGCTGAGCGACCTCGATTTCGAGGTCAAGCAGGGGGAGAAGGTCACCATCATCGGCCCGTCCGGCTCCGGCAAGTCGACCGTGCTGCGCATCCTGATGACGCTGGAAAACATCACCGACGGCGCCGTCTATGTCGGCGGCGAGCCGCTGTGGCACGAACGGCGCAACGGCGGCCTTGTACCAGCCGGCGAAAAGCACCTGCGCGAGATGCGCACCAAGCTCGGCATGGTGTTCCAGCAGTTCAATCTCTTTCCGCACATGACCGTCTTGCGCAACCTCACCGAAGCGCCGCGCGTCGTGCTCGGCATGTCGAAGGCGGATGCGAAGGCCCGCGCGGAGGAGCTTCTCGACCTCGTCGGCCTGACTGAACACGCCAACAAGTTTCCAGGCCAGCTCTCCGGCGGCCAGCAGCAGCGCGTCGGCATCGCCCGGGCGCTCGCCATGCGGCCGAAGATCCTGCTGTTTGACGAGCCGACGTCTGCGCTCGACCCTGAACTTGTGGGCGAAGTGCTGAACGTCATTCGCAGGCTCGCCTCGGAGCACGATCTCACCATGCTGATGGTCACCCATGAAATGCGCTTTGCCCGCGAGATTTCCGACCGCGTCTGCTTCTTCGACAAGGGTCGCATCCGCGAGGAGGGGACGCCTGATGAGATCTTCGGCAACCCGAAGAACGAGCGCACGCGGCAGTTCCTGAGCGCGGTGCTGGAAGGCGACTGAGCGCCGGGACCTCGCAGCCCTTGACCGAGGCTAAGAAACTTGCTCCCCATTCTGGCGGAATGCCGAACGGGGAGCCTGACACATGAGCACGAAGAAAGCCGTCATCAAGACGCGGAACACCGGTGCCAGAGCCACGATCGGCCGCACCGGCCGCGTCCGCGTGACGGCGCGCACCGACGGCGAAATCGAGATCGTCACGGCGCCGTCGGAGGCCGGCTTCAATCCGCTCGACCTCATCTACTCCTCGCTAGCCGCCTGCCTGGTCTTGAGCGCCCGCATCGCGGCCAGCCGCATGGGCATTCTCGACCACATCGAAAGCGTGGAGGCCGACGTCAGCGGCGAGAAGGCCGGCGACGAGCCCTCGCGGATTGCCCGCTTCAACGTGATCCTCGACATTCGCGGCGAGCTCGACGACGAAACGCGGCAAAAGCTGGCGCATGAGGCGGAAGAGATCTGCACCGTCAGCAACACGCTGAAAGGTGATCCGCAATTCACGGTTTCGCTTGCCGGCTGACAAAACTTGATCGCGAAAGCGGTTTGCCTGCCGGCCGGCGTCTGCTACGCAAGCCACTTCAAAAATGCCCCAGAACGGATTCCGCACACGATGTCACACACCTTCTCCCGCGACTACGCAGCCCTTCTCTTCGACATGGACGGCACGCTGCTGAACTCCATCGCCCTGGTGGAGCGCATCTGGCGGGAGTGGGCCGACGATCACGGCGTCGACGCCGACGCACTGATGCACCGCATCCACGGCATCCGGGCCGTCGAAGTGGTGCGCGCCGAAGGCATTGCCGGCCTCGATCCGGAACGCGAAGCGGCGATCCTGCTTGAACGCGAGCTTGCGACCGTCGAAGGCGTCGTCGCGATCGAGGGCATCCACCAGTTTCTCGAAACCCTGCCGAAAGACCGCTGGGCGATCGTCACCTCGGCCCCGCGGTCGCTGGCCGAACTGCGCCTCGGCGCCGTCGGCATCACGCCGCCCGACATCATGATCGCCGGTGAGGACGTGGTGAACGGCAAGCCGGATCCGGAAGGCTATCTGAAGGGCGCTGCAGCACTGGGTGTCGACCCCGCCGACTGCGTGGTCTTCGAAGACGCCCATGCCGGCATTGACGCCGCCAAAAGGGCCGGTGCCGCCGTCGTCGTCATCTCGGCAACCCATTCGACGCCGATGGACGTGCCGCACCCGAAAATCGACAATTACGATGTGATTGGCGCGGAGCTCACGGAGAACGGCCGCATCAGGCTGACGATGCGCGAGGCGGATTGAGGCCGAGAGCTGCCGGAGGGGTTACCCCACCATCGACTTCTTCACCCGGGCCCGATGGTCTTCCTTTGCCTGGCGGCGCAGGGTCGTCGGGGTGATGTTGAAAGCCTTCTTGAAGCGGCGGATGAAGTGGGAGACGTTCTCGAAGCCGGTGTCGAGCGCGATGTCGATCAGCGGCTTGCTGGTATCGGTGACGAGCTTCATGGCCGCCTCCAGCCGGATGCGCTGATAGGCGGACGCCGGCGAGGTATTGAGTTCCAAGAGGAAGATGCGCTCCAGCTGGCGGCGCGAGACGTTGAGCTTTTCGGCGATCTCCTCGATGCCGAGCACGCTCTCGACATTCTGCTCCATCAGCATCAGCGCGGCGCGGGCCCGCTTGTCCTGGATGCCTTCGGCCTCCAGCGGATTGCGCGGCTGCAGTTCGGTCGCATCGCGGCGGCGGATGATCTGCAGGATTTCCAGCGCGTTGCGCTCGGCGGCAGCACCGACATGGCGGCGGATCAGGTAGGTGGCGAGATCGGCAACCGCGCTGCCGCCCGCACAGGTGATGATGTTGCCGTCCTCGACGAAAATGCGCTGCGAGGTGAGCTTCAAATCCGGATAGCGGTCGTGGAACTCCTTGTGGTGCAGCCAACTCACACAGGCGAGGCGATCCTTCAGCAAGCCGTTTTCCGCCAGGATGAAGCTGCCGGTGCACACGCCGGCGATCGGCACGCCGGCGGCGGCGGCCTTCTTGAGGTAAGCCTGTGTTTCCGGGTCGATCGGCTCGGCGACGTTCAAAAGCCCGCCGATGACGGCGATATAGCTGAACTCGCTCGGTGGACGCAGCGAAGCGGTGGGCGAGACCTGGATGCCGCAGCTTGACGTCAGGAAATGCCGCGTGCTGCCGAGCACTTCCCAGTCGCAATTGATGCGGCCCGACTTGTCGGCCTCGTCGCTGCCGAGCCGGAGCGCGTCGACGAACAGCGCAAAGGCGCTCAGCGTGAAGGAGCGGGCAAGAATGAACCCGACCTTCAACTGGTCTTTCTTCGGGGCCGGCGAAGCGGCGGAGCGGCTCGTTTGCGGGTGCTGTGGCATCGTATGTGGCTGTCAACCAGAATCCGGCGGTTCACGCAAGATGCAGCGATCGGCGGCAATCGGCAAGGCCGCCGGTCAATGACTGCCGTAGGAGGCCGTTTTCGTGCCGTTGACGGCCGCGATGTGGCCGGCGGGACGGGCGTCCTCAGGCGCGCCGGGACGGCGGACAAGCCTGACGACACGCTCGACGCCGGGCGGCAGGTGGAACCAGTCATGGGCGGCATAGAAATGATCGTCAACGACGTGAACGGACTGGGCGAGGCGCGCAGTCGAGAGCACCACGGAGAACTCGCCATCGGACTCCTCCAGCCGTGCCGACAGGCCGAGGTCATGAAGATCCTGACCGCGTCCGAGCGGGAAATAGACCGTCTCGGAGAGGAGCGCGCCGTCCGGCGACGTCAGCCGCGCGACGACGGCATCGTGGCTCGGCGGGCCGAAACGGTAGGCATAGGTCAGGTCGAAGAACGCGCCGGTCAGCTCGAAGGCGTTGATTTCGCTGTTCGAACGAGCGGCCAACTCGACGTCGCGCTTTGCCGAGAGCACCGTCACCTGGCAGTCGCGCAAGGCCGTCAATGACAGCGTGGCGGACTGGGCTTCCGCCGTTTCGTTGACGAGATGGACGGCGAGCCCATTCGTGCCTTCGTCGGTGAGGATCACACGGACCGGCCGCAGGGCGCCAGCCAGCCCCTGGAACGCCGGCTTCGGCACGCCGTTTGAACCGATCAGACCCCAGCCGGCACCCGGCGCGAGATCGGCGAGCGTCCAGACCAGTGCGCCATGGCAGCTGGAGCCCGCACGCCGCCATTCGTCTAAGGTGGCGGCCATCACCTCGCCGGTGACGGCACGCGAGAGTTCGAGATAACGCGCCTGATCTTCGCGGCGCAGGCGGGCCGGATCGACGCCGTAGAGGAGCGCCAGATAATGATCGCGGACATCCTCGAAATCCCAGGAAGCGCCGAGATCGCGCGGCACGCCGGCCTTCCAGCGCGGATGGTGGACGGCAGCGACGGGTAGCGTCGCCTTCAGCGACACCTCGTCCGGGACATTGGCGAAGGCGAGGCTTTCGGCGGCAAAGCGGACATTGGCCCGGCGGGCATCTTCCAGCGGCCGCATATAGGCGCCGACACCGTAATAATGGCCGACGCCTTCGCTCGGCAGGAAGGGCAGCGCACCGCCGGACGGCGAATTTTCCACGTAAGGTACGTCCGGACGCAGGCGCTCGGCCTCGCCGGGCAGGATTTCGGTGAAGAGCGGCCCGCGCCAGGCGCTTTCCGGCAAGCCCATCATCGCGCCCTGCTGCATCACCTCACTGCCGCCGCACAGGACGGCAAGCGACGGCGAGAGGGCGGTGGCGCCAAGCTGGGTTTCGACCTCGCGCCTCACCTGGGCCACGAAATCAGGATCACGGACCGGGTAATCGAAATTGGCGAAGGCGAATTCCTGCCAGACCATCAGGCCGAGCTCGTCGCATAGCTCGAAGAAGGCCGGGCTTTCATAGAGCATCGTGCCGCCGATGCGGATCATGTTCATGCCCGCGTCGCGGGCAAGGCGCAGCAACGGCTCGTAGGCCTCACGAGTGGTCGGCAGGCGCAGGAGATCGGCGCTCGTCCAGCAGGCGCCGCGGCAGAAGACCGGGACGCCGTTGACAGTGAACCCGAACCCCTTGCCGTCTGCGCCGCGATCGACCGCGATGCGGCGGAAACCGGTCTTGCCGAGATCGAAGGCATGTCCGCCGATCTCCAGCGTCACCGGATAGAGCGGCTGGTCGCCGTGTGTCGCGGGCCACCAGGGCGCGACGTCCAGCCCGTCGATACTGCCGGTGAAGACATGTCCGTCGTCACTGGCAAGCTCCACCGTCCGGCCGGCGCAGGTCAGGTGGACCGGCACGGTCGCGTTTTCAATGGCGATGGCGACGTCGAGCGAACCCTGTCCGTCGTAATCGGTCGTGGCGCGGAGCGGTCGGATGACGGGCGTATCCAGCCTCTCGATGCGCAGCGGACGGTAGGGGCCGACGGCGTGGATCTCGGGGCACCAGCCGGGCATGTGGCCGAGCAGCGTGGTGCGAACGAGGCGCAGTCCCTGTTCCGGGATCATCTGCGTCCGCCAGCGGGCGCGGGGGCCCTTCTTTTCCAGCTCAGGCGCCAGCGCACGGAAGCAGAGGGCGAGCCGGTGAGTGCCGGAAAGATCCACATCGAAGCTGTGGGTGGCAAACATGTTGCGGGTCGAGCCGATCGGCGCATCGTCGAGATAGATGTCGCAAAGCGTCGCCAGACCTTCGAATGTCAACCGGTGACGGCCCTTGCCCGAAAGCGTGCCGACATACCAGTGGTCCTGATCGTGGAGCGGGTGCGGGGTCTCCCGATCGAACAGGCCGGCATCTGCAAGCGCACCTGCCACCGTGCCGGGAAGGGATGCGGGAATGCCGTGATCCTGTGGAAGATCTTTTGGCGTCTCGAAGGCACCGGCCGGCGTCGAGACGAGGCGGAAGACGCCGATGGTTGCTGTTTCGGTCAAGTATGCTTCCCCGTCCTGCCTGACACGATAGATCACGTGCATATTTCCGTCATTCCGGCCCTGAGCCGGAATCCAGCGATCCGGCGTCGGCCGGATCAGAAGACTTTTCCAGCCCAAGGACTTGGGCTGGCTGGATGCCGGATCAAGTCCGGCATGACGACGTCAAATCAAGCCAGCCAAACCCTAATCAAACTCTAGCCAGAAAACTTGCTGTCCAGCCCGGCCATCAGCCGATCCCATGCCTCGACGGCAGGCACCATCTGCTCGGCGAGCTTGTCGAAGCGGCCGCGGGTGACGGCGCGGGCGAGCTGGAACTGCGTGCTCTTCATCGCCTCGCCGATCAGCCGGGCATCCGTGCCGTCTTCGCCCAGCCAGTCGAGATGGCTTGAAAGAAGCTCGAAATTGGCCCCGAACTGGCGCAGCGTGTTGAACGCGTAGTGATGGAAGGCCGAGAAGGGCCGGCCGGCGAGGCTGGCGGCCTGCTCCGGCAGGACTTCGGCGAACGCCTTCAGCGGATTGTCCTTCGGGCGCAACGCCAGCTGTTCGGAAAGCCGCTTGCGGGCATAGGCCTTTGGATCGGCGACCGCAGGCGCGACATCGAATTTGACGAATTCCGAGTAAGGCAGGAACTGCGGAAACTCTCCGTCATCCCCGGGAATCCGGTGGAAGATGCCGTCGAAATCCTCGCCTTCGAGAACGAAGTAACCGGCATTGTGGAAATACTCCATCGTCCGGTTTTCGATGTCGAGGCGGTTGATCGCGACCGTCGTCTTGCCGTGCTCGGTGCGGTAGGAGACGCCCTTCGTATCCGGCAGATAATAGCCGTCGACCTCGACGAGGCAGAGGCGACCACGGGCGATCTGCACCGCGACATGGTCTTCCACCCGTTCGAAGACCGCCAGTTCCTGGTGGCGCAGGCCGTAAAGCGCTTCGATGTCGGCGGTCGGCACCTTGAAGAAGGTCGCCTGGTCGCCCTCGAAATCCTGCGTCACGGTGAAGCCGAGCATGGCTTCCGGCGGATGGCCGAGCGTGGCGATCACCTCGATCCAGAGATCCATGAAGCAGTTCGTCTCCGGCCAGCTGCGCTCCGCGGCATGCAAGGCATGGCGGGGATAATTGTCCGGATCGAGCGCCGGGAAGACGGCCGGTTGGTTTGCCGGAAGAGCGGCGCGCCGCTCTTCCGATGCAGTCATTGCGGACATCGCATCAACCCCAGAGCACCTTGCGGACCGATGCCGGCCATTTCTCGACATCGAGACCGTGATGGCGGAAGAGCGCCAGCGTCACGCGTTCCAGGCCGAAACCGACGCAGGCCGTATGCGCCTCGGCACCGGTGCTGGTCTCGATCCCCCAGGTGTGGCCGAAATGGTTCTGGTGGTAGTTGAAGCTCAGGCAGGCGGTCGGGTTTTCCTCGCTGTTGACCGGCACCAGAAGCTCGAACTTCAGGCCCTGGTCACGCTGGTTGACCTTCATCATCCGGCCGGCGCGGCCGAAGAACGGATCGTTGGCGACGTCGACATCCATCGGCAGTTCGAGCGAGGTGATCAGCGCCTTGCCGCGCTCGAGCCATTTTTCGCGGAACTCGACAACCTCTTCCGGCGTGCCGGCGCGCACATATTCGCGCATGCGGAACATCTGCATGCGCGTCGGCTCTTTCGAGGGCTCGTGGCGGAAGCAGTAGGACTGCAGGTCGAACAGCCGACCGCCTTCCGGCATGCGGCCGCGCTTGGCGATCAGCGGATAGAGCGGGTAGCAGGCCGCCGGCGTCAGCACGATGTCGGAGGCTTCCTGCTGGCCTGTCCAGTCCTCGCCGGCCTCCAGGCACTCGATGATGCGGGAATGCCCCTTGTCATCGCCGCAGAAGCAGTGAACGGTGCCGGCAAGCTGCGGAAAGCTCTTCAGATAGCCGCTCTTTTCGAAATACGGACGGCTCATACCGGGCGGAAAGCGAATGACCTCGGCGCCATCGGCACTGCCATAGCGCGTCACCAGCGCCTCGAAGCGTTCGATGACATTCTCGAAGGTGCCGCTGCGGCCATAGAGACCGTCGATCCCGGTATCGAAGAGAAGACCGGCTTCCAGCAGCTGGTCGAGATACGTGTTCTGCATATCCATGGGAGCCTACCTCAGAAGACTTGTGTCTTGCCGCTGCACGAGCAGCAGGTTCGACGTGTTGGAGAGGATGCGATCGTTGCTGATCATCAGCCGCGCCGAATGCGCATCGCGCAGGTGCCGGCCGACCGAGTAGGGCGTGCCGTTCTTGTAGCCGAGAATGCCGGTGATCAGCAGCGCCTGGTCGACGACGGCCAGCACCTGTTCCGACGAGGCGATCTTCAGATTGTTCATCGCCACGGCAAAGCCCATCGAAGAGAGCTTTTCCTGATCGTCCCGCACGCTTTCGAAATGCTCGAGACCGGCTCGGACGCCGGAGCGCATGGTTTGCAGCACATTGCCGGCCTCCGCGAGACGCAGGGCGCCCGGCGGCTTGACGTTCGGCTGCTTGCGGGCGGCCGCACGCACGAAGCTTTGGGCGCGGGTGAATGCGTCGACGGCGATGCCGTACCACAGCGCCGACCACAGAAGGTGCGACGTCGCCAGCATCGACTGGGCGGCGATTTCGGCAAACGGCTTCGGAAAAATCTGGTCGGCAAGCACTTCGCCGCGCAGCATGAAGCCTTCCGAGCAGGTGCCGCGCATGCCGAGCGTATCCCAGTCATTGGTCTTTTCGAGCGTGTACTGGCCCTTTTCCAGAACCGTCATCACCTGGTCGGACGAAGCCGCATCGGGATGGCGGCGCGAGGTCGCCAGGATCGCGTCGGCCTCGGCACCGTAGGAAATCACGGTCGCCGCCTTTTCGAGACGCGCCTTGGTACCATCGACTTCGACCGCGCAGATGGAATTGCGCAGGTCGCCGCCGATACCGGCTTCGGTGGTCGCCGATCCCAAAAGCAGCTGGTCGCGGGAACAGCGCGTCATGTAGGCGGAATGCCAGGCGCTCTCGACCCCATGCGAGACGAGGCTCGACATCTTGATCTGGTGCATGGCGAAGATCATGCCGGACGAGGCACAGGCCTGACCGATGATCGAAACGGCCTCGGCGACATCGGCGAGGCTTGCGCCTTCACCGCCGAGCGATTTGGGCACCATCATGCCGAGCAGACGCTCCGTCTTCATGGCGGCGATCGCCTCTTTCGGGAAACGTGCCCCGCGATCGACGGAATCGGCGTTGGCGGCGGCGACCTCGGCAACCCGTTTTGCCCGTTCGGCATAGCCCGGCAGGACGGCGGACTGCTCAGGTTCCGGAATGGCGTGAGTGTTCATTACGCAGCCTCTTCATCTCCGGTGATCGACGACACCGCGGCGGCGATCGAATTGATCGTCGCGAAGGTGCGCCGGTTCAAAAGGTTTTCCGGGAACTCGATGTCGAACATGTCCTCGATGCCGAGCATGAGCTGCACCGAGGCGAACGACGTCAGCCCCGCGTCATAGAGATCGCTGTCGTCCTTCAGTGACGACGGATCGATGCCGCTATGCTTGCCGATTAGCTCTCTTATCTTCTGCTTCATGGTCACGTCCCCTCAAAATGCCGGAATCCAAACTTCGGCGGGAACGGTAGGCGCGCAAACCTGTAGCAAAGGTAAAATGCCGCCGATTTGAGGTGCACCAATTGGCTCTGTGGCTAACCAATCGTTACTTCGCAGGTTGTATTGTCCACAACCGGTTGAAATCGTCGCACGATGGCGAAGACACGGAAAATCGCCGAAACTATACAGTGCCCCGCGCGAGGCATTCCCCCAGCCATTTGCGGAATGCGGCAAGCGGCGGGTACATGGCGCGGGCCTCGGGCCAGACGAGCCAATAGGCGCCGGAGCCGGGCACCGAGCGCTTCAGAAGCGGCACCAGCCGGCTTTCGCGGATTTCGGTGTCGGCGAGAAAATCCGGCAGCAGTGCGATGCCGAGGCCGGCAATCGCCGCCTGGGTCATGGTGGCGAACTGGTCGAACAGCATGCCGGTGATGTTCGGCGGCGCCGCCTCTTGCGCCGCAAACCAAATGCGCCACGCCGTCGGCCGGGTTTCGAGCTGCAGGAGCGGCAAATCCTGAAGATCGGCGGCGGTGGCGATCGGGTGCTTTTCCAGGAGGGCAGGCGAAATGCAGGCGGTCAGGGTCTCGTCGAACAGCTTCATATGGCCGGCATCGCGCCAGTCGTCCGTGCCGAAATGAATGGCGGCGTCGAAGCTTTCGGCGGCGAAGTTGAAGCGCTTCAGCCGGGTCGCCAGATTGACGGTGATGCCCGGATGGCCCTCCAGAAAATCACCGAGCCGCGGCGCCAGCCAGCGTGTGCCGAAGGCCGGCAGGATGGAGAGCGACAGCGAGCCGCCGCCGGGATTGGCGGCAAACTCCATGCTGGCGCGCTGAACGAGATCGAGCGCGCGGGTAACGTCGCGGCCATAGGCGAGCGCGGCCTCGGTCGGGATCAGCTTCTGGCGATGCCGCTCGAACAGCGGATGGCCGAGCTGCTGCTCGAGATTCTGCACCAGACGGCTGACGGTGCTCTGCGTCAGATCGAGATCACGGGCGGCGGCCGCCGTGGATCCGCTTCTGAGCACCGCCTCGAAAGCGGAGAGAAGGCTGACCGAGGGAAGGAAGCGGCGCGGACGAAAGCTGGACACGGCAGATCATTTCCTATGCATGGAATGCATGAACTTCGCATTGGATAACTGGCAACGACGTCAAGAGCAATGACGGGCTGCATGATTTGCATGGCGCCCGCGGTCATATCGAACTGCACAGACACTTTTCTGGGGCTCAGCTCTGTTCCTCGGAACTGTCATCCAGGTCCTTGTCGAGAGCGACATCCGGAGTCTGCATGATCATGCGTGCATGGCGGATGGTGAGAACGTCGACGATCTTGCCATCATAGAGGTAGTCCAGAAGATAGTCACCGACGACGAGTGTGCGTCCGCCCGCAATCTGCAGGCCGTGCATATGGTTGCCTGTCTCTGGAAACTCGTCGAGCAAATTTCTCGCCTTCTTCATCGCCAGAGAAAAGGTGCGGGCGGCAGGCGGGTTCCGCAAGTGAAGGTATTCCGCTTCCCGACGGATATAGTCAGCGGCTTTCCTGGAAAGCCGGACCTTCGTCATGCGACCTTGCCGGCGATGATGCGATCCATCTCGGCGATGACGTCATCCATGTCCTCGCGCTCGCCTGCGGCGATCTGTTCACGCCCGTGAACGGCGGACAGCAGTTCAGCCCCCTCGTTGAGCAGGTAGGTTCTGAGCGCCCGGACGATGATGTAGCTTCTGGATCGCTCGGTGGCATCGGCGATCTGCTCGATCTCTGCCAGAACGTCCGATGGCACGCGGAGGGTGACGGATTCCGTCGTTGCAGGTTTCGTCATGCGGACCTCCTTGAAGCGTAAGACAATGTAAGACACTTCAGGCAGCGATGCAACGACACGACCAATTGAACCAAGATCCCATCAGAACGTCGGCGGCGTGTTGATCCAGATGAGGACGGTTTCGGTGTCGGCGGCGTTGCGCCAGGAATGCGGGCGGCGGCTTTCGAAATAGAAGCTGTCGCCGGCGGCAAGCTCGAAGAAGCGGTCGCCGTCGAGGACGATTTCAAGCCGGCCGGAAAGGACGTGGATGAACTCCTCGCCCTCGTGCTGATAGGCGCCTTCGCTGGAGGCGCCGGGCGCGAGCTGGAAGCGGTGGCAGTCCATCTGGTTCTGCCCTTCGGCCAGCACGTTGACGGTGACGCCGGAGGAAGAGGGTGGCCAGGACTTCCACGCACCGCCCCGCACCAGCGATTCCCCCTGTCCGGCGACGTCCTGGCCGCTGAGCGCCGCAACCGTGGTGCCGAGATGCTGGGCGACCGTATGCAGGGTCGTGAAGGAGAGCCCCTGGGAGGTGCGCTCGAAGGTGGAAAGAACCGAGGCGGAGATGCCGCATGCGGCGGCAACGGCGTCCAGGGTGGCACCCGCCGCCTGTCGCAGCCGCCGCACCTTGCGGCCGATCGGGATGCCCGCGGGCTCCCGCCGCTTCCGGCGTGCCGGCTCGGTTTTCCGGACAGCCGGCCTGTCTTCCATGCTGTCGCGGATCGCGGCCGGGTTCAGCCCCTTCTCGCTGCGCAGCCAGGCGATCGTCTTCAGCCGGTCCACCAGCGTCTGGTCGTAGAGCCGCTGGCCGCTGTCGGTGCGGATCGGTTCGATCAGCCCCTGGCTTTCCCACAGCCTCAGCGTCGAGGGGGAAACGCCGGCAATCCGCGCGGCTTCGGCGATCTTGAAACGGACATCGTTCATGGCTGCTCCGGCCGGAAGGAAACCCGGCCCTGAGGCCCGGATTAAATCGTTACGGCCATATTGCAACTCTACAGAAAAAATGCAAGAAATCTATTCAAGGCGGCAGGCGCCGGTTTTCCAGATCGAAGGGGATCTCCCATGCTCAACAACGAAGTTGCAACCCGTCGCTCCGACGCCATTTCGCGCGGCGTCGGCGTCACCACGCAGGTCTATGCCGACAAGGCAGAGAACGCCGAGATCTGGGACATCGAAGGCCGCCGCTATATCGACTTTGCCGCCGGCATCGCCGTCGTCAACACCGGCCACCGGCATCCGAAGGTGATCGCGGCCGTCAAGGATCAGCTCGATCACTTCACCCACACCTGCCATCAGGTAGTGCCCTACGAGAACTACGTCCGGCTCGCCGAGCGGCTGAACGATCTCGTTCCCGGCCAGTTCAAGAAGAAGACCGTCTTCGTCACGACCGGCGCCGAAGCCGTCGAAAACGCCGTGAAGATCGCCCGCGCAGCCACCAACCGCTCCGCCGTCATCGCCTTTACCGGCGCCTTCCATGGCCGCACTTTCATGGGCATGACGCTGACCGGCAAGGTCGTGCCCTACAAGACGGGCTTCGGCGCGATGATGCCCGACGTCTTCCACGTGCCGTTCCCGGTCGCGCTGCACGGCACGACGCCGGAAGAGTCGCTCGCCGTCCTGGACAAGCTGTTCAAGGCCGACGTCGACCCGAACCGCGTCGCGGCCTTCATCGTCGAGCCGGTGCAGGGCGAGGGCGGTTTCTATGAAGTGCCGCGCGCCTTCATGACGAAGCTGCGCGAACTTGCCGACAAGCATGGCATCCTGATGATCGCCGACGAGGTGCAGACCGGCTTTGCCCGCACGGGCAAGATGTTTGCCATGGAGCATTACGGCGTCGTCGCCGACATCACCACCATGGCCAAGGGCCTTGGCGGCGGGTTCCCGATCGCTGCCGTCACCGGCCGCGCCGAGATCATGGATGCGCCCGGCCCCGGCGGTCTTGGCGGCACCTATGGTGGCAACCCGATCGGTATTGCCGCCGGCAATGCGGTGCTCGACGTCATCGCGGAAGAAAAGCTCTGCGAGCGGGCGGATTCGCTTGGCAACCGGCTCAAACAGCGGCTGCAGTCCTTGACGGAAGCCGTGCCCCAGATCGCCGACATCCGCGGTCCGGGCTTCATGAATGCGGTCGAGTTCAACCTGCCCGGAACAAAGACGCCGGACGCGGATTTTGCTAACAAGGTCCGCGCCAAGGCGCTCGACAAGGGCCTCATCCTGCTGACCTGCGGCGTCTACGGAAACGTCATCCGCTTCCTGTCGCCGATCACCATCCAGGACGACGTCTTCGCCGAGGCGCTCGACATTCTTGAAACCACATTGCGCGAATGCGCCAAGGAAGCCTGATCCATGACCATTTCCGACACCCTCACCAAGAAACTCAAGGATCCGAGCCTCGCCGTCGACAAGGCCTATATCGCCGGCAAATGGGTCGACAGGAGCGATAGCGGCAAGACGTTCGAGATCACCAACCCGGCCAATGGCGAGGTGATCGCCACCGTGCCGGACATGAACCGCACCGAGACCGCCCGCGCGATCGATGCGGCCTACAAGGCGCAGAAGGAGTGGGCGAAGAAGACCGGCAAGGAACGCGCCGCGGTCCTGCGCAAGCTCTACGACCTGATGGTCGCCAATGCCGATGACCTCGCGATCATCCTGACGATGGAAATGGGCAAGCCGGTTGCCGAAGCGAAGGGCGAGATCCTCTACGGCGCATCTTACGTCGAGTGGTTCGGCGAGGAAGCAAAGCGCGTCTACGGCGACACCATTCCGGGCCACCAGGCCGACAAGCGCATCCTCATCATCAAGCAGCCGGTCGGGGTCGTCGGCGCCATCACGCCCTGGAACTTCCCGAATGCGATGCTCGCCCGCAAGATGGCGCCGGCGCTCGCCGCCGGTTGCGCCATGGTGTCGAAGCCCGCCGGTGAAACGCCGCTGTCGGCGCTGGCGCTGGCCCTGCTCGCCGAACGTGCCGGCCTGCCCGCCGGCCTGTTCAACGTCATCCTGTCGTCGGATTCCTCCTCTGTCGGCAAGGAGCTCTGCGAGAACGACAAGGTCCGCAAGCTGACGTTCACCGGCTCGACCAATGTCGGCAAGATCCTGATGCGCCAGGGTGCCGACCAGATCATGAAGCTCGGCCTTGAGCTTGGCGGTAATGCGCCGTTCATCGTCTTCGACGACGCCGACCTCGACGCGGCCGTCGAAGGGGCGATGGTCTCCAAGTACCGCAACAACGGCCAGACCTGCGTCTGCGCCAACCGGCTCTACGTGCAGGCCGGCGTCTATGACGCGTTTGCCGACAAGCTTGCCGCCAAGGTCGCCCAGATGAAGGTCGGCGACGGTTTCGCCGATGGCGTGAATGCCGGCCCCCTGATCACCGACAAGGCGCTCGCCAAGGTCGAGGAGCACATCGAGGACGCGCTCGGCAAGGGCGCCAAGGTGGCGATCGGCGGCAAGCGCGACAAGCAGGGCGGGCTGTTCTTCGAGCCGACGATCCTGACCGGCGTGACGACCGAGATGAAGGTCGCGCGCGAAGAAACCTTCGGCCCTGTCGCACCGCTCTTCAAGTTCGACACCGAAGAGGAAGTGATCGAGATGGCCAACAACACCGAATTCGGCCTTGCCTCCTATTTCTACTCGAAGGATCTCTCGAAGGTCTTCCGTGTTGCCGAGGCGCTGGAATACGGTATGGTCGGCATCAATACCGGCCTGATCTCCACCGAAACCGCCCCCTTCGGCGGTATCAAGCAGTCCGGCCAGGGCCGCGAAGGCTCGAAATACGGGATCGAGGACTATATCGAGATCAAGTATCTCTGCCTCAGCATCTGAGGCTGGAGACAGACCGGGGCGGCAGCAATGCCGCCCCTTTTTGATTCAGGCAGGGACCGGCCCGGTGCTGGCGCGGGCGATTAGCTCCACGTCGACGAGATGGACCTTGCCCTCGGGACCCGCGCCCCTGTCGTCGTTCAACAGATCCAGGAGGGTTTCGGCCGACCGCCGGCCGAGCTCGGTGCGGTCCTGACGTATCGTCGTCAGCGCCGGGATGTAATATTCCGACAATTCGATATCGTCGAAACCGACCACGGAAATATCCTCGGGCACGCGGACGCCGGCCGCGTGCAGCCCAGAAATCAGCCCGCTCGCCACCTGGTCCGAAGCGCAGAACACCGCCGTCGGCCGGTCCTTCATCGCGACGATCCTTGCCGCTGCCTCGAAGCCGCACTTCAGCGAGAAATCGCCGCGGATGATCCACTCGTCACGGGTTTCGAGGCCAAGCCGCTGGCGCTCGGCCTGCATGCCTTCGCGCCGGGCGCGTGTGAGGACGTTGCCGGCCGGACCGGTGATATGGGCAATCTTGCGATGGCCGAGCTCGTGGAGATGGCGGACGGCGAGTTCCGCCCCGCGGACATTGTCGCTCCGCACCGAGGGGAAGGGGGCGTCATCGACCCATTCGCAGGCAAAGACGACGCGGCCGCCGGACTGGCCCTCAGCCAGCCGCGCCACGTCGCCCGGCATCAGATTGCCGTCCATGACGATCATGCCGTCGATGCGGGCGTCGAGGAAATAATCGACAATGGTGCGGTCCGGCGAGACGACGTCTTCGGTGTCTGCGACAAGGATGGAGAAATCGGTGTTGGCGAAGGCGGCACCGATGCCGGCAAGGATGCGCGAGAAGAAGGGATTGCCGAGGTTGGGCACCAGCACGAGGACCGCACCGGCGCGCCGCATGCGCAGGTTGCGCGCCGCCTGGTTGACGCGATATCCCGTATCGCGAATGGCATCGAAGACCGCATTGCGAGTGGCTTCCGCCAGCATGTCCGGGCTGCTCAAGGCGCGGCTAACGGTCGCTGTGGACACGCCGGCGCGACGCGCAACATCCTGAATCCTGACGGTTTTCTGATCCATGTTCCCCCGTATGCACATCCCTATGCGCGGCCAGCAGTAATAGACTTGACTCATATTTTTGTCTCTGGAATATTCCATGTAATCGATTTCATTTCCAGCAATACATGATTGTAACGATATGTAATCGATTTCATGGCGTGGAGGCGCCGGACACATCTGCCTGTCACAGGCATTTCGGGAGGAAGAAATGAAAGCATTGCGTATGATTCTCGTAGCGGCGACAGCCCTTTCGGCTGCGACCGCTGCTTCTGCAACGGATCTGGAAGTCACGCATTGGTGGACGTCCGGCGGCGAAGCCGCAGCGGTCGCCGAACTCGCCAAGGCGTTCGATGCCACCGGCAACCACTGGGTCGATGGCGCGATCGCCGGCTCCGGCGGTACCGCCCGACCGATCATGATCAGCCGCATCACCGGCGGCGACCCGATGGGCGCTACCCAGTTCAACCACGGCCGTCAGGCGGAAGAGCTGGTCCAGGCCGGTCTGATGCGCGACCTCGAAAGCGTTGCCGAGGCCGAACATTGGCGCGACATCATCCGTCCGTCGAGCCTGCTCGACAGCTGCACGATCGACGGCAAGATCTATTGCGCGCCGGTCAACATCCACTCCTGGCAGTGGCTGTGGCTGTCGAATGCCGCATTCGACAAGGCGGGCGTAGCCGTGCCGAAGAACTGGGACGAATTCGTTGCTGCCGCTCCGGCACTCGAAAAGGCCGGTATCATTCCGCTCGCCGTCGGCGGTCAGCCGTGGCAGGCAGCCGGTGCGTTCGACGTGCTGATGGTGGCAATCGCCGGCAAGGATACCTTCTACAAGGTGTTCAAGGACAAGGATGCCGACGTGGCGGCCGGTCCGGAAATCGCCAAGGTCTTCAAGGCCGCCGATGATGCGCGCAAGATGTCCAAGGGCACCAACGTTCAGGACTGGAACCAGGCAACCAACCTCGTCATCACCGGCAAGGCCGGCGGCCAGATCATGGGTGACTGGGCGCAGGGCGAATTCGCACTCGCCGGACAGGTTGCCGGCAAGGACTATACCTGCCTTCCGGGCCTCGGCGTGAACGAGATCATCTCGACGGGCGGCGACGCCTTCTACTTCCCCAAGCTTGACGACCCGGAAAAGTCGAAGGCCCAGGAAGTGCTGGCTTCGACCCTCTTGGCTCCGGCAACGCAGGTCGCCTTCAACCTGAAGAAGGGCTCGCTGCCGGTGCGTGGCGACGTCGATCTCGCCGCCGCCAACGACTGCATGAAGAAAGGCCTCGAGATCCTGCAGAAGGGCAACGTCATCGAAGGCACCGACCAGCTGCTTTCGGCCGACAGCCAGAAGCAGAAGGAAGACCTGTTCTCCGAATTCTTCGCCAATCCGTCGATGACGCCGGAAGACGCGCAGAAGCGGTTTGCAGACATCATCGCCTCCGCCGACTGACGGACACATAGCGGCCGGCGAGGGCGACATGCCTTCGCCGGCTGAATGACCCCGGAATACCGCGCTATCCGGCGCGGGCGTCCGGAGACGTTGGTTGCCTGCCCGGCATCGACCGCGGCTGCCGGCGTCCCGTCTGCGACAGAGGAGACACATACCAATGACCGAACAGGTTCACGCGCGCCGGCCAAGCCAGCTGCTGCGCAACCTCAATTCCAAGATCGCCTCGATCCCGATGATCCTCACGGCATCGGTGGTCTTCTTCGGCGGAACCATCTGGACGATCGTCTATTCCTTCACCAATTCCAAGCTCCTGCCGCGACTGAAATGGGTCGGCCTCGACCAGTACGAACGGCTGTGGTCGGCGCCGCGCTGGATCATCTCGATCGAGAACCTGGCGATCTACGGCATCCTGTCGCTGATCTTCAGCCTGCTGATCGGCTTCGTGCTCGCCGCGTTCATGGACCAGAAGATCCGCTTCGAGAACACGTTCCGGACGATCTTTCTCTATCCGTTCGCCCTCTCCTTCATCGTCACCGGCCTTGTCTGGCAATGGATCCTGAACCCGGATTTCGGGGTGCAGTCGATCGTCCGTTCGCTCGGCTGGACGGACTTCACCTTCAATCCGCTCTACACCCAGTCGATCGTCATCTACGGCATCCTGATAGCGGCGCTCTGGCAGGGCACAGGTCTTGTCATGTGCCTGATGCTGGCGGGCCTGCGCGGGATCGACGAGGATATCTGGAAGGCCGCCCGCGTCGACGGCATTCCGATGTGGAAGACGTATGTCTTCGTCATCATCCCGATGATGCGCCCCGTCTTCATCACCACGCTGGTCATCATCGCCAGCGGCATCGTGCGCGTCTACGACCTTGTCGTGGCGCAAACCAGCGGCGGTCCGGGGATCGCCTCGGAAGTGCCGGCGAAATACGTCTACGACTACATGTTCCAGGCGCAGAACCTGGGGCAGGGCTTCGCCGCCTCCACCATGATGCTCATCACGGTCTCGATCGTCATCATTCCGTGGGCCTTCCTTGAATTTGGAGGAAAGAAGCGTGGCTAACATCGGCACACTCAACACCACGGCCGCTGCGGCCAATATTTCCGCCGACCGGATGGAGGAAGGCCCGCGCGGCCGACGCCCCAAGCCGCTCCTGTCGCCGCGCAACATCATCGTTTACGGCACGCTGTTCGTCGCCGCCGTCTACTACCTCATCCCGCTCTACGTGATGGTGGTCACATCGCTGAAGGGCATGCCGGAAATCCGCCTCGGCAACATCTTCTCGCCGCCGGTGGAAATCACCTTCGAACCCTGGGTGAAGGCATGGGCGGAAGCCTGCACCGGGCTGAATTGCGACGGCCTGTCGCGCGGCTTCTGGAATTCGGTGCGGATCACCATCCCTTCGACGATCATCTCGATCGCCATTGCCTCGATCAACGGCTACGCGCTCGCCAACTGGCGCTTCAAGGGTGCGGAACTGTTCTTCACGATCCTGATCGTCGGCGCGTTCATCCCCTATCAGGTGATGATCTATCCGCTCGTCATCATCCTGCGCGAAATGGGCATCTACGGTACGCTGACCGGTCTCGTCATCGTCCACACAATTTTCGGCATGCCGATCATGACACTGCTGTTCCGCAACTACTTCACCTCGTTGCCCGAGGAACTGTTCAAGGCGGCCCGCGTCGATGGCGCCGGCTTCTGGCAGATCTATCTGAAGATCATGGTGCCGATGTCGATGCCGATCTTCGTCGTGGCAATGATCATCCAGATCACCGGCATCTGGAACGACTTCCTGTTCGGGGTCGTCTTCACCCGGCCCGAATACTACCCGATGACGGTTCAGCTGAACAACATCGTCAACTCGGTCCAGGGCGTGAAGGAATACAACGTCAACATGGCGGCGACCATCCTCACGGGTGCCGTGCCGCTCTTCGTCTACTTCGTCTCCGGGCGGCTGTTCGTGCGCGGCATCGCCGCCGGCGCAGTTAAGGGATAAGCGCATGTCTCATAGTGTATCGATCAAGAACCTGTCCTTGAGCTTCGGCGCGGTCCACGTGCTGAAGAACCTCGACCTGGACATTTCCCACGGGGAGTTTCTCGTGCTGCTCGGCTCGTCCGGTTGCGGCAAGTCGACCCTGCTCAACTGCATCGCCGGCCTTCTGGAGCCGACCGACGGCCAGATCTACATCAACGACCGCAACGTGACCTGGGAGGAGCCGAAGAACCGCGGCATCGGCATGGTGTTCCAGTCCTACGCCCTCTATCCGCAGATGACGGTCGAGGGGAACCTCTCCTTCGGCCTCAAGGTCGCCGGCATGGCGAAGGACGAGATCGACAAGCGCGTGGCGCGCGCCGCCGACATTCTGCAGATCAAGCCGCTTCTCGGCCGCAAGCCGGCCGCCCTTTCGGGTGGCCAGCGCCAGCGCGTCGCGATCGGCCGGGCGCTGGTGCGCGACGTCGACGTGTTCCTGTTCGACGAGCCGCTTTCCAACCTCGACGCCAAGCTGCGAACCGACCTGCGCGTCCAGATCAAGCGGCTGCACCACTCGCTGAAGAACACCATGATCTACGTGACCCACGACCAGGTGGAGGCGATGACGCTTGCCGACCGGATCGCCGTCATGAAGGGCGGTGTCATCCAGCAGCTCGCCAGCCCTTCGGAAATCTACAACCGCCCTGTCAACAAGTATGTTGCCGACTTCATCGGCTCGCCGTCGATGAACTTCCTCGATGGCGGCATGCAGGGCTCGCCGGCGGTCTTCCGCGCCGACGGCGTCGACATCCCGCTTACCGGCTACGACTTCGCCGAGACGCCGAAGAACGGCAAGGTCTGGTTCGGCATCCGGCCGGAACATGTTCTGACCGGAGAGGCGGCCGCCGCCGCGCCGTTCCGCCACGAGATCACCGTCGAGATCGTCGAGCCGATGGGCTCCGACACGCTCGTCTGGACCTCGATTGGCGGCCAGGAATTCCGCTTCCGCATGGACGGGCAGGCGGAGGTCGATGAAGGCGACACCATGACCATCGGCTTTGAACCGTCCAAGGCTTCCATTTTCGATCAGACCAGCGAACTCAGGGTCTGATCGGCCCCCTCGAACGATACAGGTGACAAATATGAGTGTTTCATTTCAGCTTTATTCCGCCCGCAATTTCACGCCCTGGGAAGATGTCCTGTCGATGCTTGCCGATCTCGGCTACCGGAATGTCGAGGGCTTCGGCGGCGTCTACGAGAACCCCGCCGAGTTCGCCAAGGCGCTGGATTCCCGCGGCCTCGCCATGCCGTCCGGCCACTTCTCGATCGACATGCTGGAGAACGACTTCGGCAAGGCGACCGACATCGCCGCGACCTTCGGCATGAAGAAGATCTACTGCCCCTACCTGATGCCCGACGCCCGTCCGACGGACCAGTCCGGCTGGAAGGGGCTCGCCGACCGGCTGTCGGCCATCAACGAGAAGGTGCGCGCCGCCGGCTACCTGTTCGGCTGGCACAATCATGACTTCGAGCTCGTCGCCCTTGCCGACGGCTCCGTGCCGATGGCGACCATCCTCGACAACGCGCCGGCCATCGGCTGGGAAGCCGACATCGCCTGGATCGTCCGCGGCGGCGCCGACCCGCTCGAATGGATCGAACGCTACGGCAACCGGATCACGGCGGCGCATGTCAAGGACATCGCGCCCGCCGGCGAATGCGTTGACGAGGACGGCTGGGCCGATGTCGGCCACGGCACGATGAACTGGAAGGCGATCACCGCCGCCCTGCTGAAGACCAATTGCGATCTCTTCATCATGGAACACGACAAGCCGAACGACGCGCGCCGCTTCGCCAGCCGTTCGATCACCGCATTCAACAGCTTCTGAAGGATAGTCATCCATGACCAAAGAACTTGGCGTCGGCATTATCGGCTGCGGCAACATATCCACGGCTTACATGCGGTTGTCACCCCTCTTCAAGGGCATCGAGGTGCGCGCCTGCGCCGACATGCTGCCCGAAGCGGCAAAGGCGCGGGCCGCTGAATTCGGCCTGAAGGCGATGACGGTCGAGGACCTGCTCGCCTCCGACGAGATCGACATCATCGTCAACCTTACGATCCCGGCGGCGCATTTCGGCGTCTCGAAGATGGCGCTCGAAGCCGGCAAGCACGTCTATTCCGAAAAGCCGTTCGTGCTCAGCGTCGAGGAAGGCCGCGAACTGGCGAAGATCGCGGAGGCGAAGGGCCTGCGCGTCGGCTCGGCGCCCGACACCTTCCTCGGCGGCGCGCATCAGCTTGCCCGTCACCTGATCGACACCGGCGCGGTCGGCGAGATCACGTCTGGCACCTGCTTCGTGCAGAGCCCCGGCATGGAAATGTGGCACCCGAACCCGGACTTCTTCTTCAAGCCCGGCGGCGGCCCGGTCCTCGACCTCGGCCCCTACTACATCTCCAACCTCGTGCAGCTGCTCGGCCCGGTCAAACGGGTCGGTGCGATCAGCAAGATCGTTTCGAAGGAACGGACGATCACCTCGCAGCCACGCTTCGGCGACAAGATCACCGTCGAGACCCCGACGACGATCCACACGGTGATGGAATTCCATTCCGGCGCGATGATCACCTACGTCACCAGCTGGGACGTCTGGGAGCAGAGCCACACCAACATGGAGCTCTACGGCCGCGACGGCAGCCTGCACGTGCCGGATCCGAACTTCTTCGGCGGCGAGGTGCGGATGACCCGCCAGCGTGCGTTCAGCAACGGCACGCCGACCTGGGATCATCCGTTCGGACGGGCCAATGACGGCGAGCGCGCCAATTACCGCACCGCCGGCCTTGCCGACATGGCGGTGGCGATCGGCGAAAAGCGGCCGCACCGCTGCTCGCTTGAATTCGCGCTGCATGTCGTCGACGTGATGACGTCGATCCTGAAGTCAGGCGAGACCGGCGCGTTCGTCGAGATCTCGACCACCTGCGAGCGGCCGGCGGCCCTTGGTCCGGACGACGCGGCCAAACTGCTCGTCTGACCAGCGGCCAATCATGCGGGCGGCCTCTTGGCCGCCCGTCAAACCCAATTACAATAAGCACCCGGCTTGAAGCCGGACAATTCGGAGGACCTGAGGATATGGCAAAGACGATGAAAGGGCCGGCCCTGTTTCTGGCACAGTTTGCTGGTGACGCAGCGCCCTTCAATTCCCTCGAGGCTATCACCAAATGGGCCGGCGGGCTCGGCTACAAGGGCGTGCAGATCCCGACCTTCGTGCCCAGCCTGTTCGACCTCGACAAGGCGGCGGAAAGCGACGCCTATTGCGACGAGGTCAAGGGCATCTGTGCGGATGCGGGCGTCGAGGTCACCGAGCTCTCGACCCATCTGCAGGGCCAGCTCGTCGCTGCGCACCCGGCTTACGACATCGCCTTTGACGGCTTTGCGCCGGCATCGGTTCACAACAACCCGAAGGCGCGGCAGGAATGGGCCGTCGACCAGATGGTCAAGGCCGCCCGGGCCAGCCGCCGGCTGGGGCTCACCGCCTCGGTCAGCTTTTCCGGTTCGCTGCTCTTCCCCTATCTCTACCCGTGGCCACAGCGCCCCGCCGGCCTGATCGAGGAAGGCTTTGCCGAACTCGGCCGGCGCTGGAAGCCGATCCTCGACGTCTATGACGAAAACGGCGTCGACGTCGGCTACGAACTGCATCCCGGCGAGGACCTGTTCGACGGCGCCACCTTCGAGATGTTCCTCGAGCAGGTCGACGACCATCCGCGCGCGCAGATCAACTACGATCCGAGCCACTTCCTGCTGCAGCAGCTCGACTACCTGCAGTTCATCGATTTCTACCACGAGCGCATCTGCGCCTTCCACGTCAAGGATGCCGAGTTCAACCCGGACGGACGCCAGGGCGTCTATTCCGGCTACCAGGGCTGGGTGAACCGCGCCGGCCGCTTCCGCTCGCTCGGCGACGGGCAGGTGGACTTTTCCGGTATCTTCTCCAAGCTGGCGCAATATGACTATGACAGCTGGGCGGTTCTCGAATGGGAATGCTGCCTGAAATCGCCGGAGCAGGGGGCGGCGGAAGGTGCGCCCTTCATCGCCAGCCACATCATCGAAGTGACCGGCAAGGCCTTCGACGATTTCGCCGGCGGCAGCACCGACAAGGCAATGATCAGAAAGATGTTGGGACTTTAACACATGAGCAAACTGAAACTTGGAATGGTCGGCGGCGGCCAGGGCGCCTTCATCGGCGGCGTGCATCGCATGGCCGCGGCGATCGACGGCCAGTGGGAGTTCGTCGCCGGCGCGCTGAGCTCCGACCCGGCCCGCGCCCTCGCATCCGGCCAGGAACTCGGCCTTGCCGCCGAGCGCATCTACCCCTCGTTCGAGGAGATGGCCAAGGCTGAAGCCGCGCGGCCCGACGGCATCGACGCCGTGGCGATCGTCACGCCGAACCACATGCATGCCGCCCCGGCGGTCGCCTTCCTGAAGGCCGGCATCCATGTGATCTGCGACAAGCCGCTCGCCGCCACCATGGAGGACGCCGAAGCGATTGCCGCTGCCGTCAAGGAAAGCGGCAAGCTCTTCGTGCTGACGCACAATTACAGCGGCTATCCGCTGGTCCGGCAGGCGAAGGAAATGATCGCCCGCGGCGACCTCGGCGACATCCGCGTCGTGCAGGTGGAATATCCGCAGGACTGGCTGACCGAGCCCGCCGACAACAAGCAGGCCGACTGGCGGACCGATCCGGCCCGCTCCGGCGCGGGCGGCTGTGTCGGCGATATCGGCACGCATGCCTTCCATCTGGCAAGCTTCGTCACCGGGCTGAAGACGGAGAAGCTTGCGGCCGACCTCGACGCCTTCGTCGAAGGCCGACGGGTGGACGACAATGTCAACGTGATGCTGCGCTTTGCCGGCGGCGCCAAGGGCATGCTGTGGGCAAGCCAGGTGGCGCCCGGCAACGAGAACGGCCTGAGGCTGAGGGTCTACGGCTCCAAGGGCGGCATCGAATGGATGCAGGCGGTGCCGAACCACATGTACTACACGCCGTTCGGCAAGCCGATGCAGATCCTGACGCGCGGCGGGGCAGGGGCGACCGAGGCGGCAACCCGCGTGACCCGCATCCCGTCCGGCCATCCGGAAGGCTATCTCGAAGCCTTCGCGACGATCTACCGGGAAGCCGCCGCGATGATCCGCCACGCCAAGGACGGCACGCCACTGCCGGCCGGCGTGGAAGCGCCGTCGATCGAGGATGGCCTGACCGGCATGCGCTTCATCTCCGCCTGCATCACGTCTTCGCGTAACGACGCAGCGTGGACGGCGCTCTGAAAGCAGCGTTGGATCGAGAATGATCGGCCCGCACCGGCTTGCCGGTTGCGGGCCTTTCTGGCGGCCGGTCAGCCGGCGAGGTTTGCGAAAGTCTGCCGCATGCGCTGCGGATCGGCCTTGACGCCGGAGAACAGTTCGAAGGCGCGGATTGCCTGGAAGACCGCCATGTCGGAACCGCCGACGGCCTTGCAGCCCTTGGCGCGGGCAGCGAGGACCAGCTCGGTTTCCAGCGGGAAATAGATGACGTCGGACACCCACATCGAGGCCGTCAGCCTGTCCAGCGGGAAGGGACTGCCCGGCAGCTTTGCCATGCCGACCGGCGTCGCGTTGACGACGCCGTCGACCGCGCCGGCATCGGCGATATTGGTGATAACCGAAATGGAACCGTCGCCATGGCGCGCGGCAATGGCCGAGGCAAGGCTTTCGGCGCGCGCAGCCGACGTATCGCAGATGACGAGATGGCCGACGCCGCGCTGCATCATCGCAAAGGCTGTCGCCACGCCGGCACCACCGGCACCGATCTGCAGCACCCGATCCTTGGCGCTGCCGGCAAAGTTCTGCGTGAAGCTTTCCCCGAAACCCCAGAGATCGGTGTTGTGGCCGAAGCGCTTGCCGTCGCGAAAGACGACCGTGTTGACCGCGCCGATCGCCTGAGCGTTGTCAGACAGCGCGTCGAGATGGTCGATCACCTCGATCTTGTAGGGATAGGTGATGTTCAGCCCGGCAAAGCCGGAAAGCTCGGCGGCGCGCACAAGATCCGCGAGCGGCGGCGGCGTAGTACCCATCCGGTCCGTGTCGAACAGTCGGTAGACATAGCGGAGCCCATGGGCGGCGCCTTCGGCCTCGTGCATGGCCGGCGTGCGCGACAACTGAATGCCGCTGCCGATGAGACCGGCGAGAACCGTCTTCGGTGTGCCGAGCGCCTGATATCCGTCTGTCATGAGCAATGTCCGTCAGAATGCAGGACCGTCCGGGCTCTCCCGCACCGCGGATCGTATCGCAGAGCCGGCAGGCAACGCAGCCAGCGGAGCGACAGCGGCAAATTCTCATGAAGCAATCTTCATTTCAACCTATATTTTCGATTTTATAGGATGAATTAGGTATCTCGCTTTGATTTCTGCGCTTTCGCGCGGGTACCGCCATATTTGAGGCTGTGCTCGATCCCGCCCTGCAAATGCTTGCGCAGAACGGCGACCGCGGTCTTCGCATCATGCGCCAGCGCGGCGTCGAGAAGCTGCTTGTGCTCGCCGACCGCCACCTCGCCGCGATAGGTCAGCGTCAGCATCTGGTAGCGCAGATACTTGTCGAAGACCTCGCCGTGAATATCGATCAGGAGCGCGGAACCGCAGCCGGCAATCAGCGCCCGGTGAAAGCCCCAGTCGGCGATCTTCCAGCCCTCGCGCGCGGTTTCGTCGCCGTTCATCATCCGCTTTTCCATCACGTTGAGCTTGTGATAGGCGGCCACCACGCCGGCTTCCCAGTTCAGGTCACCCTGGGCAAAGGACTGTTCAAGCGCGTGCGATTCCAGAAGAATGCGCAGGTCGGCCACTTCCTTGAGGTCCTGATCGGAAACCGGCGCCACCTCGAAGCCCTTCTGCCCTTCGGCGACGACGAAGCCGTCGGAGGTCAGCCGGTTGAGGATCTCGCGCAGCGTCGTCACGCTCACCTCGTAGCGCTTGCGCAGGATTTCCAGCCGCAGACGCTCGCTCGGCTGCAACCTGCCGAAAATGATGTCGTTGCGAATGGCGCGGTAGGCGCTCTCGCCGACCGTATCGCCGATGGCCGCTGTCGTCATTGCTGCTGCAGTTCTCCCGTCATGTTTTGTGCCACCATAGGAGATTCAACGAAACGTGGGAAATTATTTCCATTTTGGCTATAGGGTGGCCGCGAACGAAAGGATCGGGCGATCGGTCGAAGTGGATGGGAAGGGATGACATGACGGTACTGGTGACGGGCGGCGGCGGCTATATCGGCAGCCACATGGTGTGGGCCCTGGTCGATGCCGGCGAGGATGTGGCGGTGATCGACCGGCTGTCGACCGGCTTCCGCTGGGCGATCGCCCCGCAGGCGAAGTTCTACGAAGGCGACATCGCCAATATGGTGCTGCTCGAGCGCATCTTCGCCGAAAACAGCATCGATGCGATCATCCATTTCGCCGGGTCCATCGTCGTGCCGGAATCGGTCGCCGACCCGCTCGGCTATTACGAGAACAATACGGTCAAGTCGCGTGCGCTGATCGCCGCCGCCGTCAAGGCCGGCGTTCCGCATTTCGTCTTTTCCTCGACCGCCGCCGTCTACGGCACGCCGGCGTCGAACGATCCGGTCGTCGAAGAGGCAAGCCTCAATCCGGAATCGCCCTATGGTAGCTCGAAGCTGATGACCGAGATCATGCTGCGCGACACGGCCGCAGCGCACGACTTCACCTACACGGCGCTGCGCTATTTCAACGTTGCCGGCGCCGACCCGCGCGGACGCACCGGCCAGTCGACGGTCGGCGCGACGCATCTGATCAAGGTCGCCAGCGAAGCCGCACTCGGCAAGCGTGACGGCATGACGGTTTTCGGCACGGACTATCCGACGCCGGACGGCACCTGCGTTCGCGACTACATCCACGTCTCCGACCTTGCCAACGCCCACCTGAAGGCGCTGCAGCGCATGCGCGCCGGCGGCGGTTCGCTGACGGCCAATTGCGGCTACGGCCAGGGCTTTTCAGTGCTGCAGGTGCTGGAAACGGTGAAGACGGTGGTCGGCCGCGATTTCCCGATCATCTTGGCAGACCGCCGTCCGGGCGACGCCGTCAGCATCGTCGCCAACCCGTCGCGCGCCCGGGAACTGCTCGGCTGGACGCCCGAACACGACGACCTGTCCTTCATCGTCAAGACGGCGATCGACTGGGAACGCCATCTGACGCGGACGATCAACGATCCCGACCGCAAGCCATTGGGCTGACGCGTCAGAAGATCGCCGGCGATTTGGTCAGCAGCTCGTTGCCGTCCCGGCCGATGATGATGATGTCTTCATAGAAGGCGGCGCCGACGCCGTCGAGCGACAGGAACGCCTCCACGCCGAAGACCATGTCCTGCTCGACGACGTCTTCGGGCAGCGACATGCTTGTCGAGATGCGCGGCAGCTCGAAGCCCAGCCCGATGCCGTGGCCATAGAAGGGGAAATTCTTCATGATCGGCGAGATCGATCCGCCGAAGGCCGCCGTCATGCGGTCGCCTTCCGCCGCGACGTCCAGAAGCTTGACGCCGGGCCGCAGCATGTCCGTCAGGCGATGGACGATATCGCCGGCCGCTTCCCTCAGCCGAAGCTGCTCGCTGTTGGCCTTGCCGCGCACGCCCGTGCGTCCGGGATCGAGATAGTATCCCTGAAACAGCGCGCCGTGCAGCGTGCCCGTGACCATGTCGCCGATGGCCGGCGTGTCTTCGCTGTAGCCGGTCAGCGGAAAGCGCTGGTCGAAGCCGAGCGTTTCGCCGTGGTTGGTCCCGATCATCTGGATCCGTCCGCCGCGGCGCACGACTTCGCGCGCCGCTTCGCCGGCCGCTTCACGCTCCGACATGCCGCCGACCAGGTTTTCCATCAGGACGTTCATGCCCACAGTCGCCGTCTCGCCGGCGACGCGGTAACAGTCGAGCTCGCGGACGCTCTTGATGCGGCGCACGGAGCGGACGAGATCGTCAACGGCGACCCATTCGATGCCCGGCGCGACGGCTTCCAGCTGCCGGTAATATTTGATCGGAATGAAATTGGTGCCGACGATCGCAACCGGACCGCTCACGCCGCGCTCGACCAGCGACCGCGCGACACTCTCGAACGGGTGATTGCTGCAGCGGACATCATCGATGGAGACGAGATCGCGGCGCACTTCCGGTTCGTCGATATGGAGCTGGGGAGGGCGCCCCTCCTGCAGGATTACGCCGGCAAAGGATCTTGCCGTCCAGATCAGCGAATCCATTCCGCCGCTGATGGCATAATGATTGGAGAGGTAGAGAATGTCGCCGCAATTGTCGGTCGTTCCGCCGCCGCGCCCGAAGACGACCGCGCAGGCAAAACCACGGCGTTTCATCTCCGCGTGGACGCGGTCCCAGCGCTCGACATACTCATCCTGAGGGAAGTAGCGCCCCATGACCTCACTCCATGCGGTTGGACGTAAAATGGTGATGCTGGCGCATCGCGGACGGCCGGAACCGGCCGCCTGACCATTTCGGTACACCAACTGTATTCACATTTCAAACCCTCTCCGTATCGGGTGCCGAAAGCAGACGGCAGAATTTTGTGGCAATCCCGATTGCGCACAAAATTTCACCAACGAATGACGCTTCCTTGTGCAGTCAGCTTAATTATTCGGCTGTAAATTGTTGAAATACCACATTGAATTCCAGTGGTATACCGAATATGGTTTCGATATTCCGGATTGCCAGAACGTGCATCCGGCCAAACGACAGCCCACACAGCAAAGAAATCGGATGGAAATGAGCCTCGACGCAGAGATCGTACCTGCCAGCCACGGACGCGCCTTCCGGATGAAGGCGGGCGAGTGCGTGCTGATCACCAACACGCATGGCAATCAGGTCGTCGATGCCTGGGCGCTCTCCGCAAGCGATCCCTTCGAGACCTCGTCGCTCGACCACACCCGTTCCATCAACAGCAACATCTTCTTTGTGAGCGGCATGAGCCTTGCCAGCAACCGTCGCCGCCCGATGCTGACCATGGTCGCCGACAGCGCCGGTGTGCGTCATGACACACTTCTGTGCCCCTGCAGCAGTGAACTCTACGCCCAGCTCGGATGCGAGGAGCATCACCGCAGTTGCACAGACAATTTCCATGAGGCTCTGTCCGAGATCGGCATGGATGTGCCCTTCACCCCGGCCTCCCTGAACCTGTTCATGAATGTGCCTGTCGCAGAAGGTGGAACCGTGGATCGGGTCCCGCCGTCCACGTCACCAGGCGACCATGTTGTGTTGCGAGCGGAGATGGATCTCATCCTGGTGCTCTCCGCATGTCCGCAGGACATCACCCCGATCAATGGCGCAGCACGCATGCCGAAAGACGTTTCCGTCCGGATTGTCGACAGCTTTCCCGCCGGTGACGCGTCATGACCAAGCCACTTCTGTCACTGCGCGATATCCGCAAGAGCTTCGGCAGCAACGAGGTGCTGAAAGGCGTGTCGCTCGATGTTCATGCAGGCGAAGTCGTCTCCATCATCGGCGCCAGCGGCTCGGGCAAGAGCACGTTTCTCAGGTCCATCAACGCGCTCGAGATGCCGCAATCCGGTTTCATGGACTTCGAGGACCTGTCCTTCGATTTCCGGCCGCAATCGCGCTTCTTCCCGACGCAGTCCCAGCTTCAGCTCCTGCGCAGCCGCGTCGGCATGGTCTTCCAGAGCTACAATCTCTGGCCGCACATGACCGTTCTGGAAAACGTCACCCATGCGCCCCGCAAGCTCCTGAAACTGTCGCGCACGGAGGCGGAACGGGAAGCGGAAGCCTTGCTCTCCCGGATCGGGCTTTACGAAAAGCGGCACAGCTATCCGTCGCGCCTTTCGGGCGGCCAGCAGCAGCGCGTCGCGATCGTCCGGGCACTGGCCATGAAACCGCGCCTGATGCTGTTCGATGAAGTGACATCGGCGCTCGATCCGGAACTCGTTCACGAAGTTCTGGTGCTCATGGCATCGCTGGCGGCCGAGGGCATGACCATGCTGCTGGTCACCCACGAGATCGCCTTTGCGCGCGACGTTTCCTCGCGTGTCCTGTTCTTCGACAAGGGCATCATTGCCGAAGAGGGGGCGCCGGACATCCTCCGCCAGCCGGAAAGCGATCGGCTCAAACAGTTCCTCCACCGCATCCTTCACGACGATGTCGGCCATGCGCTTTCCAACACTCAGGACCGGGGGATGCAGCCACAATGAACGGCATGATCGACGAATTCCGGATTTACGGACCCGGCTTCCTTGAAGCGGCATGGACCGTGTTCGCGCTCACC
Source organism: Rhizobium sp. NRK18 (assembly GCF_024385575.1). NCBI lineage: Bacteria > Pseudomonadati > Pseudomonadota > Alphaproteobacteria > Hyphomicrobiales > Rhizobiaceae > Rhizobium > Rhizobium sp. NRK18. The sequence continues at coordinate 41,478 of NZ_JANFMV010000005.1, forward strand.
ATCCTGACCATCATCGTCAGTTGGATCTGCGGCCTGGTGGCCGCACTCGGCCAGCGCTCGAAATGGAAATCCGCCCGCATGGCGGCGGCATTCTACATCTGGTTCATCCGTGGCACGCCGACGCTGATCCAGGTCTTCATCATCTATTTCGGCCTGCCGCAGATCGGCATCCGGCTCTCGCCGTTTACGGCCGGTGTCATCGCACTGGGGGTCAACAGCGGCGCCTATGTCGCCGAGATCGTGCGCGGCGGCTTGAGTGCCATCCCGCACGGACAGACGGAATCGGCTCTGGCGCTCGGCTTCAGCCCCGGCGAAACCATGCGCACGATCATCCTGCCGCAGGTCTTCCGCATCATTCTGCCATCGGTGACGAACGAAGCGATCTCGACGCTGAAGAACACCTCGCTGCTGTCGACGATCACCGTCGTCGAACTCACCCTCTACGCCCAGACGCTGATTGCCGCGACCTTCAGGCCCTTCGAGTTCTACATTGCCGTGGCGATCATCTACCTGGTGCTGACAACCGTGCTGACGCTGCTCGCCTCGTGGCTGGAGCGTCGTTACGCCAATCTGAGCTGAGGTGGACGGATGCGCGCGGTCCGGCTCGAATTCGGAACCTCACATTCCTGCATGCCTCCCGACGCACAAGCGTCGGGTTGTGAAATACCGGTGTGACGCCGTGGAACTGCCTCATCACAACAACAGGGAACAAGCACATGAAACTCAAGTCTCTCATTCTCACCGCCGCGCTTGCCGCCATGTCGTTCGGCGCGCTTGCACGGGCCGCCGACCTGGAACTGCTCGAACCCGGCAAGCTGATGGTCGCGACGGAGGGCACCTATGCACCGTTCAGCATGCGCGCACCGGACGGCACGCTCGACGGCCTTGAAATCCGCGTCATGAAGGAAGTCGCCAAGCGCCTCGATCTCGAATACACGCCCGTCCTCATCAAGTGGGATTCGCTGCTGGTCGGCCTTCAGGCGGACCAGTACGACGTCATCAGCGCCGCCATGGACATCACCGAGGCCCGCCAGAAGCAGGTGACCTTCTCGAATGGCTGGCTGGAGTCCGGCGGCCGCGTCGTCGTGGCCAAGGATTCGGACATCACCCAGTCCAGCGAGATCAAGGGCAAGACCGTCGGCGCGCTGGTCGCTTCGAGCTGGACCAAGATCGCCGAAGAGAAAGGCGCGACGGTCAAGGGCTACAAGGCTGAATCGGATGCGATGCAGGATCTCGTCAACGGCAATGTCGACGCCGTGATCACGGACGCGATCGCCGCCGCCTATGCGATCAAGACCGCCAACATGCCGCTGAAGATGACCGACGACTATGTCAGCCACGTCCAGAAGGGCTTCGCCTTCAAGAAGGGCAAGCCGCATCTCGTCGAAGCCGTCAACAAGGCGCTTGCCGACATGGTTGCGGACGGAACCTACGCCAAGCTGACAACGGACCTCGTCGGCTTCGATCCGGCCCCCAAGGATCCGATCAAGACCATCGAGTAATCAGTTTTTGGCCGGGCGTGTTTCCATGCCCGGCCATGTGATCCATGCCGCAATCGGCGGCAGCGTCTCCAGTCCCTAACGACCGACCCTTCGTCGTCACGGCATTTGCGCCGAAGCGCCATCTTTCCTTCATCCACCTTCTGCCAAAGTCTCTTTGGCAACCAAAAACCTTGCCGGCGCGACATTCTGCCCCATGTTGTCCAGGGGACTTGAGGACGGCAAGGGGGAACTCCGGCTTCTGCCGGGGGGATCCAGGGAACACGATTGAAGGAGAGATTCATGACGGATACGGGAATTCCCGCACCCGAAGGCCCGAGCGCAATCATCGATACTGATTACGAAATCGGCCAGGACAACATCACCACAAACATAGGTCCATTCGGGCTCGACATTCACAATCCGGTCTTCATGATTTCCGGGTTGATGATCGTGGCATTCGTCCTTCTGACGCTGGCTTTCCAGGAGGAAGCCGGAGCCATCTTTCTCGCCATGCGTGACTGGCTGACAGCCACCTTCGACTGGTTCTTCCTGACATCCGCCAACATCTTCGTCGTCCTCTGCCTGTTCCTGATCGTCTCGCCCTATGGCCGGGTGCGCATCGGCGGCAAGGAGGCGACGCCCGACTATTCCTATTCCGGCTGGTTCGCCATGCTGTTTGCCGCCGGCATGGGCATCGGCCTGATGTTCTACGGCGTCTCCGAACCGATCTCGCATTTTTCCTCGTCCTTTGCCGATGACGCGGGAACACCCGAAAGCTGGGCTCCGCTCGGCGGTGCCCCCGGCGATGCCGTCACCGCCCGTCATCTCGGCATGGCGGCGACGATCTTCCACTGGGGACTGCATCCCTGGGCGATCTATGCGGTCGTCGCGCTGGCGCTGGCGATCTTCGCCTATAACAAGGGCCTGCCGCTGACGATGCGCTCGGTCTTCTATCCGGTCTTCGGCGAGCGCGTCTGGGGCTGGCCCGGTCACGTGATCGACATTCTCGCCGTGCTTGCGACGCTGTTCGGTCTCGCGACATCTCTCGGCTTCGGCGCCGAACAGGCGAATGCCGGCCTCAACCACATCTTCGGCATCCCGGTGAGCGAAGTCTCCAAGGTCGTGCTGATCGTCGCGATCACCGGCGTGGCACTGACCTCGGTCGTCGCCGGGCTCGATGCCGGCGTCAAGCGGCTTTCCGAGATCAACATGGTGCTGGCCGCCCTGCTGCTGGCATTCGTGCTCATCGTCGGGCCGACGATGGCGATCGTCTCGGGCTTCTTCACCAACCTCTATGAGTATGCCCGCTACCTGCCGGAACTCGCCAATCCCTTCGGCCGGGCGGACGACAATTTCCGCGACGGCTGGACGGCGTTCTACTGGGCCTGGTGGATTTCCTGGTCGCCCTTCGTCGGCATGTTCATCGCCCGCGTGTCGCGCGGCCGCACCGTGCGCGAATTCATCGTCTGCGTGCTGCTCATCCCGTCGCTGGTCTCGGTCTTCTGGATGACCGCCTTCGGCGGCACGGCAATCAGCCAGATCGTCAATGACGGTTATCAGGCAGTTGTCGACGCGCCGCTGGAACTGAAGCTGTTCTCCATGCTGGAGGCGCTGCCGCTGCAGCAGATTACCTCCTTCATCGCCATCGTGCTGGTGATCGTCTTCTTCGTCACCTCCTCGGACTCCGGCTCGCTGGTCATCGACACGATCACCGCGGGCGGCAAGGTCGATGCCCCGACGCCGCAGCGGGTGTTCTGGGCAAGCTTCGAAGGCATCGTCGCGATCGCGCTGCTGCTTGGCGGCGGACTTGGCGCATTGCAGGCGATGGCGGTGTCGACGGGCTTTCCGTTCACGATCGTGCTTCTGCTGGCCTGCTACGCGATCCTCAAGGGACTGGCCAGCGAACCCCGCTGACCTGATCCCGAGGGCGGCGGGCGAGATCTGCCGCCCTTGATCTTTCAAAAGAGACAAGCGCGCGTGAAAAAGGCGCCTCCCGCTTTGGGAGGCGCCTTTCTTCCGACTGGAATACCCGGATTACTGGTTCATCGGCACGTTGACGACGGTGTCGCCGGCGCCCATGGCAGGCGTGTCGACATCGGTCGAGCCCGGGCCGAAGTCATAGGTCGTGTTGCCGTTGGTTTCATAGTGCAGCATGACCGAAACCTTGGTTGCCGGATCGAGGGGCTCGGAGGATTCGATCGTCACATCCGTGCTCTGACCCTTCGGAACGGCGATGTGGCCGAGCGATGCCGGCGGCTTGCCAGCGGCGTCGTTGTGGATCACCAGATAGCCGGCCTCAGGGGTCCAGACGCTGACGCCGGTGATCTTGTTGCCTTCGATCTTGGCGGTGCCGAGATCGACTTCCGGCAGGTTGCCCTGATGGCCATCGGAGGACTGGGCGAAGGCGACGCCGCCGAGAGCGAGCGTGGCGACGGTGGCGAGAATAGCGGTTTTCATGGGGGAGTCTCCTCAGTTTTGCGCCCGGCGATGCGTTGTCGCCGGATGTTATGGTCAGCGGTCATTGCCGCTGCGAGGTAAACACCCACCGACGCCCGATGTTCCGAAGAAATTTATCATCAGGCCCCCGACACAATGTCCTCTCAGAGCGTTTGCGCCGCATTGATCGAGGAAACGAAGCGTCGCGTGCGCTCATGTTCGGGCGTACGGAAAATCTGTTCCGCGCTGCCTGTCTCGACGATCTTGCCGGCTTCCAGGAAGACGACGAAATTGGCGATCTGCGAGGCGAGCCGCAGGTCGTGGGTGGCCATGACCATGGTCGTTCCCTCGTTGGCGAGCGTGCCCAGGACATCGACCACTTCGGCCGCCAGTTCCGGATCGAGCGCCGAGGTCGGCTCGTCGCAGAGCAGCACCTTGGGCGAGGGCGCCAGCGCCCGGGCGATCGCCACGCGCTGCTGCTGGCCGCCCGACAGGTTGGCCGGCCAGGCGTCGATCTTGTGCTCCATGCCGACCTTGGTCAGGAGCTCGACCGCGCGTTCGCGCGCCTTTTCCTTCGGCCATTTCTGCACCACGAGCAGGCCTTCCATGACGTTTTCCAGGACACTCCTGTGCGGAAAGAGCTGGAAATTCTGGAACACCATGCCGGTCTGGCAGCGGATCTTCTGGATCGAACGCCACGGCACCTTGCGGTCCGGCACGAATTCGACGCTTTCGCGGCCGATCGTCACCGTGCCCCGCGTCGGCTGCTCGAGCAGATTGATGGTTCTGAGCAGCGTGCTCTTGCCGCCGCCCGACGGACCGACCAGCGCGGTGACGCTGCCTTCGGGGAAGGAGAGAGAGATATCGCGCAGGATGACGGCCTCGCCGAAGCGCTTTTCGATGTCCTTGAGCTCAATCATCGGCTGGCCTCCAGCATGCCGCCATAGCGCGCGAACCGCACTTCCAGCCGCGCCTGCAGCGTGGAGAGAACGGAGCTCATGGCGAGATAGATGAGTGCTGCCTCGATATAGAGGATCAGCGGTTCATAGGTGGTCGCGACGATCCGCTGCGCCGCCTGGAACAGTTCCGGCACGGTGATGGCGGCGGCAAGCGAGGTGTCCTTGACCAGCGAAATGAAGGTGTTGGAGAGCGGCGGGATCGCCACCCGTCCGGCCTGTGGGAGAATCGTGCGCATCATCGCCTGGCGCCAGCTCATGCCGGTGGAATAGGCCGCTTCCCACTGGCCCTTCGGCACCGAGGAAATGGTCGCACGGATGATTTCCGAGGAGTAAGCGCCGATGTTCAGCGTGAAGCCGATGACGGCGGCCGGGAAGGCATCAAGCAGCACGCCGATGCTCGGAAGGCCGTAAAAGATCACGAAAAGCTGCACCAGAAGCGGCGTGCCCCGGAAGACCCAGACGTAGAAGCGGGCCAGAAGCGCCAGCGGCGTCGGGCCGAACAGCCGGGCGACCGCCGTCAGCAGGCCGAGTGCCAGCCCGAGCACGAAGGAGATGAGCGTCAGGGGGATGGTGAAGGTCAGGCCGGCCCAAAGCAGGGTCGGCAGCGCATCGGCCATCAGTTGCAGCCAGTGGGACACGATAAACTCCGTAAATGAGAGCGCCCGACGCGGACGTCAGGCGCTCCATGTTCCATTTGTCGTCAGCCATTCGAACGGCAATCCCGCCGTTCGCGGCCTGTTATTTCGAGACGTCTTCGCCGAAATATTTTTCCGAGATCGTCTGATATGTACCGTCCGCCTTGATGTCGGCCAGAGCCTTGTCGATCGCGGCGACCAGATCTTCATCGCCCTTGCGGATCAGCACGCCGGAATGATCGGCATTGGCCTCTTCGGCGACGACCTTCACCGGTGCGTTCGGCTGGTGCTTCTTGAAGTCGAGATAGGACAGGCTGTCGTTGATCGTCGCGTCGGCGCGGCCGGTGATGACCAGTTGGATCGACTGGTCGAAGCCGTCGGTGCCGACGAGGCTGGCGCCGTTCTGTTCGGCAAGCTTGCCGAAGTTCGACGTCAGCGACTGGGCAGACTTCTTGCCCTTCAGGTCCGCAAAGCCCTTGATGTCCTCGTTCTTGGCGCTGACGATCAGCACGGCCTTCGAGGCGATATAGGGTTCGGAGAAGGCATACTTTTCCTTGCGCGCCTCGGTGATGCCGACTTCGTTGATGACGACGTCGTAGCGCTTGGCGTCGAGGCCGGCGATCAGGCCGTCCCACTTGCCTTCGACGAACTCCGGCTTGACGCCGAGCTGCTTGGCGATCGCTTCGCCGATTTCCACGTCGAAGCCGACGAGCTTGCCGCTGTCGTCATGATAGGTGAAGGGCGCATAGGTGCCTTCGGTGCCGATCTTCAACACGCCGTCGGCCTTGATCTGGTCGAGGTTGTCGCCGGCAAGCGCCGGAGTGAATGCGAGGGCCTGCAGCGCGGCGGCTGCGGCGAAAAGGTGGAGCCGGTTCATTGTTATTCCTTCCTGAGTGCTCACGATGGGCGTCTTATCGCAGATATCGGCCGCCCTTTGATGGGAGAAACCTGCCGCCAAAAGTGGCAAATGAGAAAATTTTGCTCATTTTCCGCCAAAGGCGTGAAGAGGTTGCCGGTGGCTTCGATATCAGCCGTGGTGGGACGGAAGTGTCATCCTGGCGAGATGATAGCGACGCGCGGGAGCCGCGCTTTTCTTCGCCGCGATGAGCCGACCGAGTTCGCGCCGGGTGATTTCGACCGCACCGGCCGACACCGCAAGGGCGCGCATCGCGAGGCTGATGTCGAAGTGCTCGCGGTAGCTTCCGGGATATTGCAGCCATTTGCGCGCCATGCCGATGCGGTCGGCCATATCGAGCAGTTCCGCCGTCGTATCGGCCGCCATGTGGCACATGACCATGCCGCGGAACGGCGCTGCCATGTCATCGACATAAACCGCCAATCGAATGTCCTTTCCTTCCGTCTGGCGATCAATCTAGGCGGCCGCCGATAGAAGTCCAGACGGTCGGGTGCGTGGCCGCTTCAGCGCGGTCCTTGCGAAAAGGCGCTGCTTGCCAGGCGGAACGGCGCCGAAATCGTGTTGCCGATCGTGCTGAAGACGAATACGCCGGCCCTCTGGACCTCATTCGGGCGCCCATCCGCCTTCAGCTTCGGGTAGAGTGCGGCCAATGCCGTGAAGCGATCGTGGTTGGTGCCGTCGGCGGACGATAGCTCGGATATGTCGACGATCGCCACATTCGCCTCCCGCGCCTCCTCCTGGATCGAGGGATCACGAATATCCAGCGCCCCGGCGCGCGTGTCGCCGGCGAGCAGGCTCGACAATTTCAGGGCGCGGTCATCGGGCGACACCAGGACGACAAGCGGGTTCTTCATCCGTCCGACGACCTCAAGCTGGGCGCGGAAAAGGTCGAGATCGATATCGGGTGCAGCGAGCACGACCTGCAGGCGGTTCATCTCGCGGCCCTTGCCGGTCAGCCGCATCTGCCTGAGTGCCTCCATCGTCAGCCAACCGCCCATGCTGTGGCCCAGCACCAGCGTATCCTTGCCGCCGCTGCGGCCAAGGTCGGTGAGAAGTTCGGTCAGCTGGTCGCGCGAATAGGCTGCGGCGTCCTTGTCGCCGATATAACCCGATATTTCGGCCAGCGAGGGCCAGGCGAACAGCACCGCCATGCCGTCGACATCGGCGTCGGCGCTCATCTGCGCCATGCGGAAGAGCGATTCCTGAAAACTGTAGTTGAAGCCGTGCACGAACACGCCGATCTGCTTGCCGCTCTGCTTCTGCCGGGCCACGGCCTGCAGGAACTGGGTGTGGTCGACCCGTTCGGCGGCAATGACGGTGAAGCTCTTGTCCGGACCGGCGGTGGGGCCGGGATATTCAATCTCGCCGGGCGTATGCGACTGCGGGATGGAGATGGTGTAGCGCAAATAGCGTGTCTTTTCGGCCTTGCCGGACCCGTAGCCTACCCCGTCTTCCGACGGCGAGCGGGTGGTGACGGCATAGATCGTCACCTCGCGCCACGGCTTGACCGAGACTTTGGCGGGAACCAGAACCGCGTCGGACGGCCGGGTGCCGCACCCGGCCAGCATGGCGCCGAGAAGCACCAACATGATGACGATACGCATGCGTCCCCACTGATCATGGATTGAGATTGTTTAGCGATCGGCGCGGAAAATAGGGGCCGAGGAGCTGCCGGCAAGCGCCGGCAGCTCGATTTCCATCACGAAAGCGCTTATTCTTCCTCGCGCGGAATGCGGAACCAGGTGACATAGAGCGCCGGCAGGAACAGGAGCGTCAGCAACGTCCCGACCACGATGCCGCCCATCATGGCGTAGGCCATCGGCCCCCAGAACACCTCGCGGGCGATCGGGATCAGGCCGAGCGTCGCGGCGGCGGCCGTCAGCATGATCGGCCGCATTCTCTGCTCGGTCGCGTCTATCACGGCCTTGTACGGCGAGACCCCCTCCTTGCGCAGCTGCTCGATCTGCACGATCAGGATGACCGAGTTGCGGATCAGGATGCCGATCAGCGCCAGCACGCCGAGGATTGCGACGAACCCGAGCGGCGCGCGGCTCAAGACGAGGGCCGCCACCACCCCGATCAGGGCCAGAGGCGCGACCGAGAAGACCAGGAACAGGCGGTGGAAGCTCTGCAGCTGGATCATCAGGAGGGTGGCCATGGCAAACAGCATCAGCGGAACGACCTGGATGATCGGCGCCTGGGACTGTGCACTCTGCTCGACGGCACCGCCGACCTTCACCGAATAGCCGACCGGCAGATCCTTGGCGAAGGCCGCGACCTTGTCCTTCAGCTCGTCAACGATCGTCGCAGGCTGCTTGTCTCCGATGATACCGCCCTTCAGCGTGATCGTCGGAATTCTGTTGCGCCTTGCAATACTCGGCTGCTCCAGTTCGTAATCGAAGGTGGCGACAGACGACAGCGGCACGGATTCCCCCGAACTGCTGGTAATCTGCAGGCTCAAAAGACCATCGATCGATGACCGGTCGGTGTCGACCGCACGGCCCACCACGTCGATCAGATAGATGCTGTCGCGAACCTGCGTGACCGTCGTTCCCTGGACGACACCGTTCAGAACGTTGGCGATGTCCTGGGAGGAGACGCCAAGCTCGCGCGCCTTGTCCTGCAGGACGTTGACCTTGACCACGCGGGCAGGTTCGTTCCAGTCGAGCACGATGCTCGTCAGCTCGGGATTGCTGCCCATGACGGTGGCGAATTTCAGCGCCTCGTCGCGAACCTTCGTGGCATCCGGGCCGCTGACGCGATACTGCACCGGCTTGCCCACAGGCGGCCCGATGTCGAGCAGTTTCACATAGGCGTCGGAACCGGGAAAGGTCTTCTTCAGATAGGCCTGCAGTTCCGGACGCAACCGATTGCGCGCCTCCAGACTTTTCGTCAGGATGACGGTCTGACCGAAGGCCGGCGACGGATCCTGAACGTCGTAGGACAGGATGAAGCGCGGTGCGCCTTCGCCGATGTAGCTCGAGAAATGGTCGATATCCGGATTGTTCTTGAGCTTCTCGTCTTCGAACTGCTGCATTTCACGGCCGGTTTCGGCGATCGTGCTGTTTTGCGGCAGATTCCAGTCGACGATCAGCTCCAGACGGTCGGAACTCGGGAAGAACTGCTGCTGGACGAGCGAGAAGCCGGCGATAGAAGCGCCGAACACGGCGATGGTGGCGATGACGGTCAGCCAGCGGAAACGCAGGCAGACGCGCAGAATGCTGCCGAAGGCGGAAGCGACGCGGCCCTTGTGCTCATGATGCTTCTTCATGCTCTTCGGCAGGATCGTCACACCGAGCAACGGCGTGAAGACCACCGCCACCACCCAGGACACGGTCAGCGACACGGCCAGGACGACGAACAGAGTGAAGGTGAATTCGCCGGCGCTGCTGTTGTTGAAGGCGATCGGCAGGAAGCCGGCCACCGTCACAAGCGTTCCCGTCAGCATCGGGAATGCCGTCGAGGTGTAGACGTGGGTCGCCGCCTTGCGCAGCGTATCGCCGACTTCGAGCCGCGCCACCATCATCTCGACCGCGATCATGGCGTCATCGACCAGCAGGCCGAGGGCGATGATCAGCGCGCCGAGCGAAATGCGCTGCAGCGAAATGTCCGAATACTGCATGACGAGGAAGGTGATCGCCAGAACGAGCGGGATGGAAACCGCGACGACGAGGCCGGCCCGGACCCCGAGGCTGATGAAGCTGATGGCCAGAACGATCACAACCGCCTCGAACAGCGCGCGGGTGAAGCCGGATACGGCCTCCTCGACGACGGCCGGCTGATCGGAGACGTGCGAGACGGTGACGCCGACCGGCAGCTCCTGCTGGATGCGTTCGATCTTCTCGTCGAGCGCCTTGCCGAAATCGAGCAGATTGGCGCCCGGCTTCATGCCGATCGCCAGACCGATCGCCGGCTTGCCGTTGTAGCGGAAAAGCGAGCTTGGCGGATCGACATAGCCACGACGGATATTGGCGACGTCCGTCAACGGAAAGAAGCGGTCATTGACCCTGAGATTGACGGCACGCAGGCTGTCCTCGGAGGAGAAGCTGCCGCCGACGCGGAGCGCGATGGTTTCGGCTCCCGATTGCATGATGCCGGACTGCGTGACCGCATTCTGTGCCTGCAGGGTCGAGATCACGGAGGACACGTTGAGGCCGAGCGCGGCAAGCTTCTTCGGCGAGAATTCGAGATAGATGACCTCGTCCTGCGCGCCGATGATGCTGACCTTGCCGACATTCGGGACGGTCAGGATTTCGGTGCGGGCATCCTCGACCTTGTCGCGCAGCTCGCGCTTCGTCAGCCCATCCGAGGTGAAGGCGAAGATATTGCCGTAGACGTCACCGAACTTGTCATTGAAGAAGGGCCCCACGACGCCGGACGGAAAGTTGCCCTTGATATCGTTGACCATGTTGCGAACGGTCAGCCATGTCTGATCGACATCCTTGCCCCTCGTGGTGTCGAGCAGGTTGACGAAGACCGTGGTCGAGCCGGCCTTGGTGACGCTGCGGGTATAATCGAGGGAGGGCAATTCCTGCAGCTTCTTCTCGATGCGGTCGGTGACCTGCTGGGTCATTTCCTCCGCCGACGCGCCCGGCCATTGAGCCTGCACGACCATGGTCTTGATCGTAAAGGACGGGTCCTCCTCGCGGCCGAGCTGCACGTATGCGTTCAGGCCCGCGAGGGCAAAGGCGATCATGAAATACCAGACGATGGAGCGATGATCGAGCGCCCAATCCGAAAGATTGAATTTCTTCACGAGCGACGCTCCTGGCCGAGTTTGACGGTCTCGCCGTCCTTGAGTTGGTCAACGCCTGCGGCAACGATCTTGTCGCCGCGCGACACGCCTGACAGCACGCGCACATAGGTGGCATCCGCGGACGGCGGATCGATCTTCAGTTCGGTCAGCCGCACGGCGCTGTCCTTTTCGCCGATCAGCCAGACATAGTCTTTCCCGTCCTTGCTGAAGATGGAGGACTTCGGCAGGCGAATGACTTCCGCACCGTCTTCGGTGGAGAAGTGGACGGTGACGACCGAGCCGAGCCGGAACGCCTGAGGCGCACCGTCAATGGCGATCTTGACGCGATAGGTCCTAGTGGTCGGATCGGCTTCCGGCGCAATTTCGCGCAACGTCCCCTCCGCGGTGACTGTCTTGTCAAGCTGAAGTTCGACGGTGATTTCCGGTGTATTGCGGATCGGCCGCAACAGAGCCTCCGGCACATCCACCACCGCGTCGCGCTGGTCGAGCCGGGCAAGCGTCAGAACGGTCTGACCGAGCGCCACCGTCTGACCGACTTCGGCGGATGTCGAGGTTATCACGCCATCGAAATCGGCCTTGAGTTCGGCATAGCTCAACTGCTGGCGCGCCTTGTCGAGACTCGCCTGTGCCTGATCGCGGCTGGCCTGGGCCGACACGAGGCTCTGCTGTGCCAGATCGACGTCAACCTGGCTGACCGTGTTGGACGACACCAGCTTCTGCTTGCGTTCCGCGACGAGCCGAGCGTTTTCCAGGCTCGCCTCGGCGGAACGCAGGTTGGCCTCGGACATGCGTAATGCAAACTTCAACGCCAGCGGATCGAGCGTCATGAGGACATCGCCGGCCTTGACGACACTGCCGATATTGACGTTGCGGGAGATGACGCGGCCAAGCGTGCGGAATGCAAGATCAACCTGCACCCGCGGCTGCACGGTGCCGACGAAATCAAGTAGTCCGGCATGCTCGGCCTTCGCCTCCACCCAGAGGACGGGGCGAACGACAGGCGCAGCTTCCGCCTCTTCCGCCCTTATGCCGGCAGAGCCGAAGGACAAGGTTGCGAGAATGACGGAAAGCGCGATTGCGGCTTTGTGTCGACGCATGGGATCAGCCTTTCCAGTCGAGAACTTCATCGGGACGAATGAGCTTGGTACCGTCGGTGACGACGATATCGCCCGCATTCAGTCCGCTCTTCACCACGAAATCGTGAGCGCGATAGAGCGCCACGTCCACCGGATGCAGCGAGGCCATGCGGCTCTTCGGATCGACGACCCAGACGGCCGGCTTGCCTTCCATCCAGGACATCGCGTTCCACGGCAGGATCGCACCCTTTTCCTGCGGCGCCAGAAAGGCGCCCGTGACCGGCGTGCCAAGCGGCCACTGGACGCTTTCGGGCAGCGTCAGCTTGACCTGGATCGTTCCGGTCTTGGAATTGATGACGGGAGAGGTTTCGCGAATATCGGCTTCCACCTTCTGTCCGGGATCGCTGATCGAGCGTACCTCGACCGGCGTCGACGGTTCGCCCTTTAGGAAGAAGGCTTCGTAGATATCGAAGACCGCATCCCTTGGACCGTCATGCGCGATCGTGAGGGCGGCCTGCGCGGGCGAAACGACTGCGCCCACTTCCACCCGCCGGGAGGTGATGACGCCGTCCGCGTCTGCCTTGAGTTCGGTGTAGGACAGCGTATCACGCGCCGTCGCAAGCTGCGCGCGCGCCGATTCAAGGGCGGCCTGGGCGGAGGTCAGCTCCTGCTGCGCCTGGTCGAAGGACTGCTGGGCGATCGCCTGCGATTCCAGAAGGGCCTGATAGCGCCGATAGGCCAGCGTCTTCTGCGTCAGGTCGGCTTCGGCCGAGCGCAGGCTCGCTTCCGCAATCGCGACATCGGCCTTTTGCTCGGTGTTGTCGATCCGCATCAAAACGTCACCGGCCTTGACATGACTGCCGACATCGACGCTTCGATCGATGACCTTGCCACCCACGCGGAACGCCAGGTCCGTCTGGATCCGGGCCTGAACCTGACCGGTAATCGTCGCGATCGGCTGGTAGTCCGCAATCGACACCGTGGCGACGCGAACAGGCTGGGCGGAGGTTTCGGTCTGCGCATCCTGACGGTCGCATCCGGCAAGGGCAACGCCACCGATGATGGCGAGCAGCAAATGGGCACCCAGCCGCGGGCCGGACCAGGATGGACCGAAGCGGGAGAGAAGTCTCCGGCGGATCCGAGGGTGTGGCAGGATCATCGTGATGTCATCCCCGATCAAATCGTTAGCGGTGCCTTTTGCGTGGGCCCCGGGTACCTTAAGCCAATTGTTGCGACGTATTTTGCCGCTTGCTGAAAATTATGCCTGAATGGCCTTATTTTTGGTATATCAACACCCGTTGACTAAATTTGTCAACGGGTGTTGATTAGATTGCGGACATGGGCAGCGATTGGCAGCCCCGGTGAGAAGAGGGGAGATAGGGCCATGACGACCAGGCGCGACGAGGGCCACGCGGACGAGAGCACGCGCGAACGCATCCTCAGACATGCGATCAAGCGGTTTTCAACGCAGTCCTACAATACGACCGGCTTGCGGGAGATTGCAGCCGACGCCGGCGTCGACGTCGCCTGGGTGCATCGCAGCTTCGGATCCAAGGAGAAGCTCTTTGCGGAATGCGTTCGCGCATCGATCGCGGAAGAGAGCGCATTTCGCGATTTCGGCCCGCAGACGTTCCAACGTCTGCTCGAAAAGTTCGTCAGCACCTCCGATGAACCCGAGCCGCGATCGATCGATATTCTCATCCACTCCATGACCAGTCCGGAGGCATCCGGCATCATCCGCGAACTCGGGGACGAGCTTGTGCTGGCACCCCTCGCGAAAGCCGCCGGCCCGGGCAGGGAGGTGAAGGCCACCGTGCTGCTCTCCGCATTCTTCGGCATCGCGATCATGCGTGACATCATCGGCATGAAATCCTTGACCGATGCAGATCCGGAGGAGATCCGGACGCTGCTCGCAAAGTTCATAGAAGATGCGATGGGTGAGACCTGATCGCCCGAAAGGGCAGGTGAGGGCAACCAACATTCAGCACGCGCTAATATTCACTTAAAATTAAATCTCCTCAATTATAGGTAGTGCTGGAGGAGAGTGTTTGATGGCGGATTTTTTCAACAGTCGAGCCGGTCGGCAATTGCTGCTGCTGTCTGCAGTCGCATTCGCGTTCTGGATTCCGGCGGTGGCCTCCGAAGACAACGTCCTGCAGCTTCTGCGCGTCGGCATAGGGGCCCATGCCGACTCCATTCTGCTGACGCTTCTGGTGGCCGGTATCACCAGCGTTGCCTATTCGGCACTCCGCATCTACGATCTGCGCAAGGAAATGGTGCTGCGTCGCCAGGCGGAGGAGAAAGCCGACTGGACAGCGACCCACGACCAGCTGACGCGCCTGCCGAACCGCTACGCCTTCGAGCGCGTCGACGTGACGAAGTTCTGTGGTGTCGTCGACAGCAACGGGGTGGAGATCGCCGAGCCGAGCGTCACCGTCTATTCCGTGGACCTCGACGGCTTCAAGAAGGTCAACGACCTCGTCGGTCACTGGGGCGGCGACGCGCTGTTGAAGGAAGTCGCCCGCCGGCTCTGCCAGCTGGCCGGAATATCCAGCGTCTTCCGCTTCGGCGGCGACGAGTTCATCGTGCTCGCCAACAATCTGCCGCTTGCCAAGGCGGACGGATTCGCGCGGCTGATGATTCAGGGCGTGACCCGGCCGATCCTGATCGACGGCATCTGGACGGAAGTCGGAGCAAGCGTCGGCTACGCCCGCTGGCCGCATCAGGGCAGGACGCTGGAGGAAGTGTCACACAATGCCGACATGGCGCTTTACGAAGCCAAGTCGGCCGCCCGCAACAACGCGCTTCTGTTCTCGACCGACATGCATGAACGCGTAGCCAAGCGCGCCAGGCTGGAGGAAAAGCTGCGCCAGGCGATCCAGCAGCATCTTATCCAACCCTTCTATCAGCCGCTGATCAACCTCAAGACCGGCGAAGTATGCGGCTTCGAGGCACTGGCCCGCTGGATCGATGAGGATGGCGATTTCGTCTCGCCACAGGTCTTCATCGCGCTGGCAGAGGAAACCGGCCTGATCACCGAACTCTTCCACCAGTTGCTGGTCCAGGCCTGCGAGGACGCGCGCACATGGCCGGAGCACCTGTTCCTGTCCTTCAACGTCTCCCCGGTGCAGATGGAGGATCGCCTCCTGCCGGTGCGCATTCAGGAAATTCTCGACCGCAGCGGTCTCACGCCGCGACGCCTCGAGGTCGAGATCACCGAGAACGCGCTGGCCCGCGAACCGGCTATGGCTGCCAACATCATCGACAGGCTGCATGAAATGGGCATCCAGATTGCGCTGGACGATTTCGGCACCGGCTATTCGAACCTGTCGCAGCTCGCCCGCTATCGCTTCGACCGGATGAAGATCGACAAGAGCCTGGCGGCCAATGTGCACAGCGACGAGCGCCAGCAGAAGATCATCCAGGCCGTCCTCGGCCTGAGCCAGAGCCTGAACCTGGCAACCACGGTCGAAGGCGTCGAGGAACATTCGCAGCTTGCCTATTTCCTGCAGCAGGGATGCGACGTCGGCCAGGGCTACCTGTTCGGAAAGGCGATGCCAGCTGACGCCGTGCAGCCCTTCCTCGACAACCATGCCGCCATCAAGGGCACCGAGCCGAAGCTGCCCGGCCTCACGGCCTGATCATCCGACACCTGCCGTCCAGCGCTGCCAACGCCATGAATTGATGGCGGAATCGAATGCTGATAGCGTGCAGAAGCGGGTCCGGGCATAAGCGGGCCCGCCGCGTTTCGATAAAGCAGGGTGGCGTCTTTGGCCTTCACGCTCAGGCAACTCCAGTATTTCGTCGCCGTTGCCGAACAGGGGACGGTGTCCGGCGCGGCGCATGCGCTGTCGATCTCGCAATCCTCAATCACCGAGGCCGTCAAGGAGCTCGAGCGCGATCTCGGCGTCAGCCTGTTCGAACGCCATCCGCGCGGGCTCAACATCACCCATCCCGGCCACCAGTTTCTCCGCCACGCGACCAAGATCCTCGCCGACGTCGCCGAGGCCCGGCAGGTCGTCAACGAGAAGACCGACGAGACGGCGGGCACACTGCAGCTCGGCGTCACCTCGCTGGTCGCCGGCTATGTGCTCTCGGATCTGCTGGCGCGCTATCGCCGCGCCTTTCCGGGCGTCGACGTCGGCACCATCGAGGACGACGGCAACTATCTCGAACACCTGCTGGTCGGCGGCGAGCTCGATGTCGCCGTGATGCTGTTGAACAATCTGCGCGACCGGCAGGCGCTGCAGTCGGAAACGCTGGAAATGTCGCCCTTCAGCCTGTGGCTGCCGGCCGGGCACGAGCTGACGACGCGCGAGTCCATCGCCATGGAGGATATCGTCGGCCAGCCGCTGATCATGCTGACGGTGGATGAAATCGAGGAATCGACCCGCAAGCTGCTCGCCGCCTTCGGCGCTCGCCCGGAAGTTGCATTTCGCACCCGCTCGGTGGAAGCGGTGCGCAGCCTCGTCGCCACCGGCGCCGGCGTCGCCATCCTGCCGAACCTCATCTATCGGCCCTGGTCGCTGGAAGGCGACCGCATCGAGGCCCGCGACGTCTCCGCCTCGCTTCCGGCCGTCCATGTCGGCCTTGTCTGGCGGCGGGGGCTCAGCCTGTCGCAGCCGCTGAGGAACTTCATCGCCCTTGCCCAGGCGCAGCGAACGCCCCGCCTGAGATGATCCGCAAGGATAGGTATCGGAAATTCCGATACCGTCTTTCTGATAAAAGAAATTGCGAAACCGGAATTGGCCGATATCCTTTCCCGCAACAAGAACGGGAAAACCCGGAAAGCCAACGAAGGGGATCATCATGAAGACATTTCTGCGCATGACCACCGCCTTGACCTTTGCCTTCGGCTCGGTCGTTCCGTCGTTCGCGGCGGACATGAAGACCGAAATCGGCGCCGGCGAAGGCGAAGTCGATATCGTCGCTTGGGCCGGCTATATCGAACGCGGCGACAGCGACAAGGCCTATGACTGGGTCACCGGCTTCGAGAAGGAGACGGGCTGCAAGGTCAACGTCAAGACCGCCGCCACCTCCGACGAAATGGTCACCCTGATGAACCAGGGCGGCTTCGACCTCGTCACCGCTTCCGGCGACGCCTCGCTGCGGCTGATCGCCGGCGGCAAGGTTCAGCCGATCAACACCGACCTCATCAAGAGCTGGTCGACCGTCGACGAGCGGCTGCAGAACGCAGCCTGGCACACGGTCGACGGCAAGCACTACGGCACACCCTATCAGTGGGGCCCCAACGTGCTGATGTACAACACCAAGGCGTTCGGCGACAAAGCGCCGGAAAGCTGGGATGTCGTCTTCAAGGAAATGACGCTTCCGGACGGCAAGTCCAACAAGGGCCGAGTGCAGGCCTATGACGGACCGATCTACATCGCCGACGCTGCACTTTACCTGAAGACCGCCAATCCGGACCTCGGCATCACCGATCCCTACGCGCTCAATGAAGACCAGTACGCCGCGGCCATCGAGCTTCTGAAGGGCCAGCGTTCGCTCGTCGGCCGCTACTGGCACGATGCGACCGTCCAGACCGACGACTTCAAGAACGAAGGCGTGGTCGCTTCCGGTTCATGGCCCTATCAGGTCAACCTGCTGGAAGCCGACGGCCAGCCGATCTCCTCAACCATCCCGAAGGAAGGCGCCACCGGCTGGGCCGACACGACCATGATGCATGTCGACGCCGCCCATCCGAATTGCGCCTATATGTGGATGGAGCATTCGCTGTCGCCGAAGGTCCAGGGCGATGTCGCCGCCTGGTTCGGCTCCGTGCCGTCCGTACCGGCTGCCTGCAAGGGCAACGAACTCCTGGGCGATGGCGGCTGCGCCACCAATGGCTTCGACAACTTCGACAAGATCTCCTTCTGGAGAACGCCGGTATCGAAGTGCGAACAGGGAACCTGCGTCCCCTACGGCCGCTGGGTCAGCGACTACATCGCCGTGATGGGCGGGCAGTAAGGTTCTGCAGATAAAGTAAGGCCCTCTCTGCCCTGCCGGGCATCTCCCCCACAAGGGGGGAGAAACAGGAGGTTACAGCTTTCCCGACTCCGACACGTTCGAGGGTAGGCCCCTCCCCCTTGTGGGGAGGGGTTGGGGAGGGGCTTTCTCCCGCCGACATCAGACAAACCACAACGAAAGCGCCGGAAAAGACGATGACAATCGCAGTGAGCTTCCGCTCGGTATCCCGCCATTTCGGTTCCGTCAGGGCCGTCGACGCTGTCGACCTCGACATCGAGGAAGGGGAATTCTTCGCCATGCTCGGGCCGTCGGGCTCCGGCAAGACGACCTGCCTGCGTCTCGTGGCCGGTTTCGAGCAGCCGACCGCCGGCGACATCCGCATCTTCGGCGAGGACGGCAACGGTGTGCCGCCGTGGAAGCGCAACGTCAATACCGTCTTCCAGGACTATGCGCTCTTCCCGCACATGACCATTCTCGACAATGTCGCCTACGGCCTGATGGTGCGCGGTGTCGACAAGAAAAGCCGGCACAAGGCGGCGGAAGAGGCGCTCGACCTCGTCAAGCTTGGCGGCTACGGCGCGCGCCGCACCGGTCAGCTTTCTGGCGGCCAGCGCCAGCGCGTCGCGCTCGCCCGCGCACTCGTCAACAAGCCGAAGGTGCTGCTGCTCGATGAGCCGCTCGGCGCGCTCGACCTCAAGCTGCGCGAGGCGATGCAGGAGGAGCTGAAAAGCCTGCAGAAGCGTCTCGGCATTACCTTCATCTTCGTCACCCACGACCAGGGCGAGGCCCTGTCAATGGCCGACCGGGTCGCCGTCTTCAACAATGGCAGGATCGTCCAAGCCGGACGGCCGGAAGAGATCTACCAGCAGCCGAAGACACGTTTCGTCGCCGATTTCGTCGGCTCGTCCAACATTCTAGCGCCGGCGCTGACGGAGCGCCTGACGGGCCTCAAGGCCTGGTCGAGCCTCAGGCCAGAGGCGATCGGCAACGGCAACCTGCCGGACGGCCTGTCGCTCACCGGCACGCTGACGGCGACAGCCTTCCTCGGATCGGTCCGCCGTGTCGCGGTCGCGGTCGGCGAGGAGGTCATCCACGCCAACCTGCCGGCCGGCGAAAGCCTGCCGCCCGAGGGCGAAGAGGTCACGCTCTCTTTCGACCGCACGGCGCTGCACATCCTGGACGACCAGCCATGACGGCCGTCGCCACCTCCAGCTCCACGCTGTCCCGGATTTCCGCCACGCTCTGGCGGCGTCCAGGGCTGCTCGTCTTCCTGATGCTCACACCGCCGCTCCTCTGGCTTGGCGTCGTCTACGTCGGCTCGCTGTTCGCGCTCCTGCTGCAGAGCTTCTTCTCGATCGACGATTTCACCGGCCTGACGAACTACCAGCTCACGCTCTCGACCTATGCCGAACTCTTCCGACCGTCGAACTTCGACATCATCCGGCGCACGGTGGTGATGGCCGCGCTGGTCACCATCGCGTCCGCCTTCCTCGCCTTCCCGATCGCCTATTATGCCGCGCGCTATGCCAAGGGCCGCTGGAAGGCCTTCTTCTATCTCGGCGTCATGCTGCCGCTGTGGTCGAGCTATCTCGTCAAGATCTATGCCTGGAAGATGATCCTTGCCAAGGAAGGCATCATCAGCTGGGTCGCAGACAAGCTGCACGTGACGCCGGTGCTCGACGCCTGGCTTTCGCTGCCGGTCGTCGGCGGCAATTCGCTTTCGGTCAGCTCCACCGGCACCTTCATCGTCTTCGTCTACATCTGGCTGCCCTACATGATCCTGCCGGTGCAGGCCGCACTCGAACGCGTGCCCTCGAACCTCATCGAAGCCTCGCACGATCTCGGCGCCGCACCGGCCAGCACATTCCGCCATGTGCTGCTGCCGCTGGCTCTGCCGGGTGTCGCCGCGGGCTCGATCTTCACCTTTTCGCTGACGCTCGGCGATTATATCGTGCCGGGCATCATCGGCACCTCGCGCCTGTTCCTCGGCCAGGTTGTCTATGTCCAGCAGGGCACGGCCGGCAATGTGCCTCTCGCCGCCGCCTTCTCCGTCGTCCCGGTGATCATCATGGGCATCTATCTCTGGCTCGCCAAGAAACAGGGGGCTTTCGATGCGCTCTGACCGCAACACCTCAGCACCCTTCCTCCTGAAACTCGCCGCCGGCGGCGGGCTCCTGTTCCTGCACCTGCCGATCCTGCTGATTTTCGTCTATGCGTTCACGACCGAGGACAAGAGCTTCCAGTGGCCGCCGCCGGGGCTGACCACCCGCTGGCTCGTTTCCACCTGGAACCGCCCGGATGTCTGGCAGGCGCTGGCGCTTTCGGTGAAGGTGGCGGCCATCGCGACGACGCTGGCGCTGATCCTCGGCACGCTCTGCGCAGCCGCGGTCGCCCGCTCGCGCTTCTTCGGCCGCGAGGCGGTGACGCTGCTCGTCATCCTGCCGATCGCGCTGCCCGGCATCGTCACCGGTATCGCGCTGCGCTCGGCCTTCGGCCTGTTCGAGATCCCGTTTTCCTTCTGGACGATCATCCTCGGCCACGCGACCTTCTGCATCGTCGTCGTCTACAACAATGCAGTCGCCCGTTTCCGGCGGCTGTCGAGCTCACTGATCGAGGCATCCTACGATCTCGGCGCCGACAGTTTCCAGACCTTCCGCCACGTCGTCCTGCCCAACATCGCGACCGCGCTTCTGGCCGGCGGCATGCTCGCCTTCGCGCTGTCCTTCGACGAGGTGATCGTCACCACCTTTACCGCCGGCCAGCAGCAGACGCTGCCGATCTGGATGCTGGAAGAACTGATCCGTCCACATGAGCGCCCGGTGACGAACGTCGTCGCCATGGTCGTCGTGCTCGTCACCTTCCTGCCGATCCTCGGCGCCTACTACCTCACACGCGACGGCGACCAGACCGCCGGCGCCGGCAAATGAAGAACGCTAAGAAGAAAGAAGGAGTCTCCACATGGATACCGCAATGCTCATCGGCTCCGACATGGTCAAGGGAGAGGACCAGGAGGAGCGCATCCTGAACCCGAAGACCGGCGGCCTGATCCTCGACCTGCCGGAAGCCTCCCCGGCGCAGATCGATGCGGCCGTCGCCGCCGCAACCAAGGCATTTTCCGCCTGGTCGAAGACGACGCCCGGCGAACGGGCCGGTTATCTTCTGAAGATCGCCGATGCGATCGAGGCCGATGCCGATGCGTTTGCGGCGCTGGAAGCGCTCAACTGCGGCAAGCCGATCAATGCCGTGCGCAATGATGAAATCCCGGCGATCGCCGATTGCTACCGCTTCTTCGCGGGTGCGATCCGCAACATGCAGGGTACGATCGGCGGCGAATACCTGCCGGGCTTCACCTCGATGATCCGCCGCGATCCGGTCGGCGTCATCGGCTCCATCGCGCCGTGGAACTACCCGATGATGATGATGGCCTGGAAGCTCGCTCCGGCGATTGCCGGCGGCAACACCGTCGTCTTCAAGCCGTCCGAGCAGACGCCGCTGACGGCGCTGAAGATGGCGAAGCTCCTGGCCGAAATCCTGCCTGAGGGCGTGGTCAACGTCATCCTCGGGCGCGGCGAGACTGTCGGCAACGCGCTGATCAACCAGCCGGGCATTCACATGGTCTCGATCACCGGCGACATCGCCACCGGCAAGAAGGTGATCCAGGCCGCCGCCAAGACGGTCAAGCGCACGCATCTGGAACTCGGCGGCAAGGCGCCGGTCATCGTCTATGGCGACGCCGATCTCGAGGCTGTCGTCGCCGGCATCCGCACCTTCGGCTACTACAATGCCGGCCAGGATTGCACCGCCGCCTGCCGCGTCTATGCCGAAAAGTCGATCTACGACAAGCTCGTCGCCGATCTGAGTTCCGCCGTCTCGACGATCCGCTTCAACGATCCCGACGACACCCAGAACGAGATCGGCCCGCTGATCTCGCAGCGCCAGCGCGACCGCGTCGCAAGCTTCGTGCAGCGCGCCGCCGAGACCGGTCATATCGAGATCACCGCCGGAGGATCGGTGCCGGACAGCAGCGGCTTCTTTTACCAGCCGACCGTGGTCGCCGGCGCACTGCAGTCCGACGAGATCGTGCGGCGCGAGGTCTTTGGACCGGTCGTATCGGTCACGCCGTTCAGCGTCGACGACGACGTGGTCGGCTGGGCGAACGACAGCGACTACGGCCTCGCATCCTCCGTCTGGACGAAGGATATCTCCAAGGCGATGAAGGCTTCGGCGGACCTGCGCTACGGCTGCACCTGGATCAACACGCATTTCATGCTCTGCAACGAAATGCCCCATGGCGGACTCAAGCAGTCCGGCTACGGCAAGGACATGTCGCAATATGCGCTCGAGGATTACACCGTCGTCCGTCACGTGATGATCAGCCACGGCTGAGGGCTGAAGGTCTGAGACATCATGGCTGGAATGCAGATCGGGCCGGACTTGATTGTCCGGCCCGATCGTCTTTTTTGCAAAGGCTGCGCGATGCGGCCTACTTCTGATCCGGCAGCGTGTAGGCGATCACATAGTCACCCGGCTTGGTGCCGACCGACCCGTGGCCGCCGGCGACGATCAGCACATACTGCTTGCCGCCTTCGGTATAGGTCATCGGCGTCGCCTGGCCACCGGCCGGCAGGCGCGCTTCCCACAGCTGCTCGCCGGTCTCCGAATTGTAGGCCCTGAGATAATCGTCCACTGCAGCACCGAGGAATGCGACGCCGCCCTTGGTCAGCATCGGGCCGCCGATGCCCGGCACGCCGAGCTTGAAGGGCAGCGGCAGCGGGGTCATGTCGCGGACGGTGCCGTTCTTGTGCTTGTAGACGATCTCGCCTGTCGTCAGGTCCGCACCTGCGACATAGCCCCATGGCGGCGCCTGGCAGGGGACCTTCAGCGGACCGAGGAACGGCCCCATGACAACGCCGTAGGACGCGCCCTCATTGCGGTTGAGGCCCTGTTCGCTCGCCTTTTCATCGGCGCCCTTCGGCGGGATTTCCGATGCCGGCACGAGACGCGAGGTGAAGGCGAGATAGGTCGGCATGCCGAACATGATCTGGCGCTCCGGATCGACAGCGACGCTGCCCCAGTTGAAGGTGCCGAAATTGCCCGGATAGACGATCGTGCCCTGCAGCGACGGCGGCGTATAGCGGCCCTCGTATTTGTACTGGTGGAACTCGATGCGGCAGGCGAGCTGGTCGAACATCGTGATGCCCCACATGTCGCGCTCCTGAAGCGGGGGCGGCGAGAAGCTGAGCTTCGATGTCGGCTGGGTCGGCGCCGTGCGGTCTTCCGGAATGGCGCCGCCCGGAGCCGGCTTTTCCTCGATCGGCAGGATCGGCTCGCCGGTGCGCCGGTCGAGGACGTAGATGTCGCCCTGCTTGGTCGGCGCGACGAGCGCCGGCACGGTCGAGCCGTCGGCCTTCTTCATGTCGAAAAGCACCGGCTGGGCGGGCACGTCCATGTCCCAAAGGTCGTGATGGACGAACTGCTGCACCCAGCGGACCTGACCGGAATTGACGTCGAGCGCAACCACGGAAGAGGAGAACTTCTCCACGCTCGGGCTGCGGTTCATGCCAAGCTGGTCGGGCACCTGGTTGCCGAGCGGGATATAGACGAGGCCCAGATTTTCATCGACGCTGAAGACCGACCAGCTGTTGGGCGAGTTGGTCGTGTAGGTCTGATCGGGGCCGATCGGCGCCGTCTCATCCGGATTGCCGGAGTCCCAGTTCCAGAGGAGTTCACCCGTGTCGACGTCGAAGGCGCGGATCACGCCGGACTGTTCGTCGACGGAGTAGTTGTCGTTGACCGCTCCGCCGATGATGATCTTGCGGTCGACGATGACGGGCGGAGACGTGGAGTAGTAATAGCCGGCCGGATCGTACTTCATGCCGCGGTTGAGGTTCAGCTGACCATTGTCGGCAAAACCGGCGCAGACCTCGCCGTTCTTCGCATCCAGCGCGATCAGGCGGGCATCGGAAGTCGGCAGGTAGACGCGATCGACGCATGGCGCGCCGGCTGTGGCGGTATCGTCATGATAATAGGTGACACCGCGGCAGGTCTGGTGCTGCCGGTCCGGGTTCAGGCCGACATTCGGATCGTATTTCCACTTTTCCTTGCCGGTCGCGGCATCGACGGCGATCGCCCAGTTGTGCGGCGTGCAGAGATAGAGCGTGTCGCCGATCTTGAGAGGCGTCACCTGATAGGTCGTCTCGCCGACGTCGTTCGGGCCTTTCACATCACCGGTCTCATAGGTCCAGGCCTTCTGCAGGTTGGCGACGTTGGTTGCGTTGATCTGGTCAAGCGGAGAGTAGCGCTGACCGTAGGGCGTGCGGCCGTACTGGTGCCATTCACCCGCCGGCACGGTGCCGCCGAGAACCGGATCGGAAACCGAGGCCTCCGTCTGGAACCGACCGGCGATGTCATGCGGTGAGGTAAACATGGAATAGACGGCGACGACGATCGACAGGGCGACAACGCCGGCGAGCGGCCAAGGGAAGCGGCCGATGCCGAAATCGGTCCGTCCGTCGGCGCTCAGGTGCCGGTAGATCCAAGGGGTGAGGAGCCACAGGCCCAGAAGGATGATGACGCCGCCGCGCGGGCCGAGCTGCCACCAGTCGAAACCGACCTCCCAGATCGCCCATGCGAGCGCCACCAGGATAAGCAGGCCATAGGACCAGAGAGCCGCCTTGCGGCGGCGAAAGAGAAGATAGGCAGAGATGAGATACACGAGGCCGGCAAAGGCATAAAACCAGCTGCCGCCGAGCGCGATCAGCCAGATTCCGCCGCCGAGGAGAAAGACGCCTATCAGCGTGAAGAGTAAAGACGTGATGAGAATTGCCATTGAGTGCTGCCCAGCAAATTGCTTCAGTAAAAAGGTGAATGGCCGGCCCGAGAGCCGATAGGGGCAACCGAAATTCCACCCGCGGGTAGGTGCTGCCTCTATCCTTGTTAAATGGCCGGTCGCGCAAATCGTTCCCGAAAACGTGAAATATCGTGCCCTTGCATCTTCTGTGACATTGGCGCAACGGCTGTATCATCATGTTTTCGGGACACTGGACGGGCATGAAAGCCGCCCAATATGAAACCGGCATGGAACCGGCCGACCGGTCGCTCGTTTATTTTCATAATGACTGCAGAGAAGAGGAATTTCAGTGGATACGAGTTTTTTGAGCAGGCGCGCATTCCTGCTGGGTACGGCGGGGGCAGCGGCGGCGGGATTGAGCGCATGCAGCCAGACGACCTCGCGCGCTTATTACGCGGAAGCCCAACCTCTGCCAGTACCGCCGGAAAATCAGATGCTGGCGGCCATGTATGGCCCCAAGCCCGATGAACCCTATCCGCTGCCGGCCATCCCGTACCAGAAGATCCCGCCGCGCTTCTATCGCCAGGTGACGGAAAACCCGACCAACGAGCGGCCCGGCACCATCATCGTCGATACCGGCGGCCATTTTCTCTACCTGACAATGGAAGGCGGCCAGGCCATGCGCTATGGCGTGGGCCTAGGCAGAGCCGGTTTCGCGTGGGAAGGCCGCGGCGTCATCCAGTACAAGCGCGAATGGCCGACATGGACGCCGCCGGCAGAGATGATCGGACGGCAGCCGGAGCTTGCCAAGTACAGCGCCGCCAATGGCGGCATGCCGCCGGGCCTCGACAACCCGCTCGGCGCCCGCGCGCTCTACATCTTCCAGAATGGCCAGGACACGCTCTACCGCCTTCACGGTTCGCCGGAATGGTGGAGCATCGGCAAGTCGGTTTCGTCCGGCTGCGTGCGCCTGATGAACCAGGATATCTGCGATCTCTACAACCGTGTTTCGGGCAAGACGCCGATCATCGTCACCAACCTTTCGGGCGGCGGGGGCCTGCCGGTCTGACCCGTAAGGCGGCGAGCGCCTGACGCTCGCGTCGCCCCTTTTTTGTGATGATCAGCGCGAGCCCCAGGCGATGAAATGCGGATTGGCGAAATCCGTATCCGACGCCTGGTTCGTCTTGCCATACGGCAGGGGAGCGCCATCAAGGCCGACGGTCACCCCGCCGGCAGCCCGCAGCACGGCATCGCCGGCCGCCGTGTCCCACTCCATCGTGCGCCCGAACCGCGGATAGACGTCGGCGGTGCCTTCCGCCACCAGGCAGAATTTCAGCGACGAGCCGACAGATCGGTAGTCGCTTATGCCGTTCTCCGCAAGGAAGGCTTCCGTCTCAAGGCTGTTGTGCGAGCGGCTGGCGACGCCGACCAACGCTTCGCCGCGCGGACGGACGGATATCACTTCGCGGGCGACAATCTGGAATTCCGGGCTGACATCGAGGCGGTTGGCAACGCCATCGGCCCCTGTATAGGCGACGCCACGGGCCGGCGCATAGACGATGCCGGCGACCGGGACGCCACCGCTGATCAGCGCGATATTGACCGTGAAATCGTTGCGGCGGTTGATGAATTCCTTGGTTCCGTCAAGCGGATCGACGAGGAAGAAATCGCCGGAGCCGATGTCCGGCACCTTTCCCGCGGCAACCGACTCCTCCGCCACGACGGGGATGTCCGGAAAGGCGCGGACCAGATGGTCGAGGATGATCGCCTCGGCGCGCTCGTCGGCTTCCGTTACCGGAGAGGCATCGTCCTTGTAGGCGACGCTCGGGCCTGCCTCATAGACGTCCATGATGGCGCGACCGGCCATCAGGGCCGCCTGTTCCAGCTGTTTCAGCATGCGTGTCATTCCTTGTTGCGTTCGGCCATGTAGGCTTCGATCTCGGCCGCCAGCGCGACCGGATCGTGACCGACCGTATGCAGATGGATTTCGGGATGCTCGGGCCGTTCATAGGGCGAGCTGATCCCGGTGAAGTTCTTGATCTTGCCTTCCGCCGCCTTGCGGTAAAGACCCTTCGGATCGCGCCGCGCGCATTCCTCGATCGGCGTGTCGACGAAGATCTCGATGAATTCGCCCGGCTCCATCAGTTCGCGCGCCAGTCGGCGCTCCGAACGGAAGGGCGAAATGAAGGAGACGAGCACGATGAGGCCTGCATCCGCCATCAGCTTGGCTACCTCGGCCACACGGCGGATGTTTTCCACCCGGTCCTCATCCGTAAAGCCCAGATCCCGGTTGAGCCCGTGGCGGACATTGTCGCCGTCGAGCAGGTAGGTGTGCCGTCCGGCCGCATGCAGCATCTTTTCGAGCGTGTTGGCCACCGTCGATTTGCCGGAGCCGGAAAGTCCCGTGAACCAGAGCACCGACGGCTTCTGGTGCTTGAGCGCGGCACGCGCCTGCCGGTCGATCTCCATAGCCTGCCAGTGGACGTTGTCGGAGCGGCGAAGCGGATGGTTGATCATGCCGGCGCCGACAGTGGCGTTGGTGAACCGGTCGATGACGATGAAATTGCCGGTGACACGATTGTCGCGATAGGCATCGAATGCGATCGGGGTCTGGGTCGAGACATTGCAGACGCCGACATCGTTCATCTGCAGCGTCTTGGCCGCATCATGCGCGAACGAGTTGATATCAACTCTATATTTGAGCGCGGTAATGCTCGCCGCTGTCGTATCC
The DNA here is from genome assembly GCF_024385575.1 of Rhizobium sp. NRK18. Lineage (NCBI taxonomy): Bacteria > Pseudomonadati > Pseudomonadota > Alphaproteobacteria > Hyphomicrobiales > Rhizobiaceae > Rhizobium > Rhizobium sp. NRK18. The sequence continues at coordinate 69,225 of NZ_JANFMV010000005.1, forward strand.
GCTTCGGTCTTCAACAGATAGGAACGCCCCGGGATCATCGGTTCGTGATCGAACCAGATCAGATGAGCCTGGAACTGGTCCGCCACATGCGGCCGGTCGCCGGGCGACACCAGCATGTTGCCGCGCGAGACCTCGACTTCGTCGTCGAGCAACAGCGTCACCGCCTGACCGGCGGATGCGTGGTCGAGATCGCCATCCATGGTGACGATACGCCGGACGGTCGACTGCTTGCCGGACTTGGCGACTGTGACGGCATCGCCGACCGCCACCGACCCCGACGCGATCTCGCCGGCAAAGCCGCGAAAGTCGAGATTGGGGCGAGAGACGAACTGGACCGGGAAGCGCAAAGGCTTGGCCGCATCATCCGCTTCGATCGCCACAGTCTCCAGATGTTCGAGCAGCGCCGGGCCCTGATACCAACCCATATTGTCGGATCGCTGCGTGACATTGTCGCCATAGCGCGCCGACACCGGGATCGGCTGCACGGACAAAAATCCGAGATCCTCCGCAAAGGCCATGTAATCGGCCACGATACCGTCGAAGACGTCCTGGCTATAGCCGACGAGATCGATCTTGTTGACAGCCAGCACGATGTGACGAATGCCGAGCAGCGAGGCGATGTAGCTGTGCCGGCGCGTCTGTGTGAGCACGCCCTGCCGGCTGTCGACAAGGACGATGGCGAGATCGGCGGTCGAGGCGCCGGTCGCCATGTTGCGCGTATACTCTTCATGTCCGGGCGTATCGGCGACAATGAACTTGCGTTTCGCGGTGGCGAAGAAACGATAGGCGACATCGATGGTGATGCCCTGTTCGCGTTCCGCCTCCAGCCCGTCCACCAGCAGCGCGAAATCGATGTCGGCTCCCGTCGTGCCGTGCTTGCGGCTGTCGCGCTCCAGCGCCGCCAGCTGATCCTCGAAAATGAGCTTGGTGTCGTAGAGCAGACGCCCGATCAGCGTCGACTTGCCGTCGTCGACCGAGCCGCAGGTGAGGAACCTCAGAAGCGACTTCTCCTCCTGCCGGCGCAGGTAGTCGGCCATGGAGATGCCTTCGAGATCGATGTCGTCGGATGCCATCAGAAATAGCCCTCCCGCTTCTTCTTCTCCATCGATCCGGCCTCGTCCTTGTCGATCATCCGACCCTGCCGCTCGGAGGTGCGCGCCGTCAGCATTTCGCGGACGATGTCGTCGAGCGTGGCAGCCTCAGATTCAACCGCACCGGTCAGCGGGTAGCAGCCGAGCGTTCGGAAGCGGACCATGCGCTCTTCGGCCTGCGCCACAAGATTGGCCGGCATGCGGTCGTCGTCGACCATGATCAGCGCGCCGTCCATTTCGACGACCGGCCGCCGTGCCGCGAAATAGAGCGGTACGATCGGGATCTGCTCCTTCATGATATACTGCCAGATGTCGAGCTCGGTCCAGTTCGACAGCGGGAAGACGCGGATCGACTCACCCGGATTGATGCGGGTATTGTAGGTCTTCCACATTTCCGGCCGCTGGTTCTTCGGGTCCCAGGCGTGGCTCTGGTTGCGGAACGAGAAGATGCGTTCCTTGGCGCGCGACTTTTCCTCGTCACGCCGCGCACCGCCGAAAGCGGCGTCGAAGCCGTATTTGTCGAGCGCCTGGCGCAGGCCGACCGTCTTCATCACATGGGTGTGGTGACTGGAGCCGTGGGTGAAGGGACCGATCCCCTGTTCGACACCCTCCGGATTCATGTGCACCAGCAGATCGAAGCCAAGCTCCGCCGCCATGCGGTCGCGGAAGGCGATCATCTCCTTGAACTTCCAACCGGTGTCGACATGCAGGAAGGGGAAGGGCGGCTTGGCCGGATAAAAGGCCTTCATCGCCAGATGCAGCATGACGGAGGAATCCTTGCCGATGGAATAGAGCATCACCGGATTGGAGAACGTCGCCGCGACTTCGCGGAAGATATGGATCGCCTCGGCTTCGAGGCGCTGTAGGTGGGTGAGGGACATTGCCTGTCTCGCCTGCCTCTGTCGCAATCATGTCATCAATCCGGTACCCCACTGCGCCCGGCTTGGAAACCTCTTACGCGTTGCATGTCGGTAAAACACGGCCTTACACACAGACGATCAGCTGGAAACCGGGCAGTAGCCGCGCCGCATCTTGGCGCTCGCGACAATTTGCAGACGCTGTTCCGCAGCTGCGATACTGCGATGCAGCTCGACGATACGCCGTCCACGCGTACCGATCCGGCCCCAGTCACGGATGAGGCAGACGTCGCCGAACAGACTTTCGCCGATCGACAGGGCGTAGAAGCGCGCCATGTTGCGGGACGGATCGCGGCGGGTCATGAGCAGGGAGAACGATGGCTTTTCCATGAGAAAAGCATCGTCTTTTCAGCATCTTGCGTCCAACGACTTATGTGAATCGATCAAAGCCGACCGATTCACGCCGTTGATGGGTCAGCGCTCCAGCGCATCACGCAGCTTGTAATACCAGATGGCCATTGTCGCATAGACCGGATGCAGACCGTGCAGCGGCAGCGCCTTGATATCTGTAAACCTCAGCGGCAGCGGCTTCGCAGCGTCGAGGATATTCTCACCGATTGCCGTCCCCAGAGCGCTGGCAAGCGCCACGCCACGGCCGTTATAGCCGACCGCCATCGTCAGGTTGTCGAACGGCCGGTGCACATGCGGCAGGTGATCGGCGGTCATGGCGACGCGGCCGGCCCAGCGGAACTCGATCGGCAACGACCGGACCTGCGGATAGGTGCGATGAAGCGCCTGAACCACCCCGGCGTAATCCGCCTCCGACGGCGTTTCACCGAAATGGCCGCGACCGCCGAGCATCAGCCGGTTTCCGGGACCGATGCGGAAATAATTGCCGACGCGTCGCGTATCCGAAACCGGGGATCCTTCCGGCAGGATTTCGGAAAGCAGGGCAGAGGGCAGCGAGGCCGTCGCCACCTGGAAGCTGCTCGCCGGAACGACGGAGGCCTTCAGCGCCGGCCAGAGCGGGCCGCTATAGCCATTGGTCGCGACGATCACGTGAGCGGCCCTGACCGAACCGCCACCGGCAATACCGACCTGCCAGTCGGCCCCGGATCGCTTCAAGGTGACCGCCTCGCTGCGGGCAAAGACTTGCACGCCCTTGCCAACGGCGGCGCGGGCGAGCCCCTGCACGTAATTCAATGGATGCAGCCGCCCGGCGCGGCGGTCGAGCCAGCCGCCGACGAAGATGTCGCTGCCGGTCTTCTGCCGCATCCCGGTCGCAGAAAGCATCTCCACGGGTGCCCCGCGCGCCTGCCATTGCCGCATGCGCGCCTCGACCGCCGGCAGATGCGCCGCCTTGACCGTCGCCTGGATCCAGCCGTCGCGGCGGGCATCGCAGTCGATGCCGTATTTTGCAATCAGCGAGAAGGCCGTATCCGCCGTCCTGCCGGCAAACGCCGTCGTCGCCTCGCCATACATCCGATCAAGCGCATCGGGATCATATTTGAGGCCTGGGATCACCTGCCCGCCATTGCGCCCGGAAGCGCCGAAGCCCGGCTCCTGCCTGTCGACCACGATCACCGAAGCGCCGCCCTCGGCCAGCGCCAGCGCCGCCGAAAGCCCGGTGAACCCGGCGCCGATGATGGCTACATCGGCGGACTGATCACCTTCGAGGGCAGGGAGTTCCAGCGCCGGATGCGCCGTCGCCGCCCAGATGGATGCAATGGAATAGGACATGAAATGCCTCAATGAAAACAGGTGATCTTTTATCGCGGCTCGGCCGGCGTCAAGCGGTTGACAAACCGGATGCACAGGCTAGGCGTATCAGCCAAGAAAAGGACGCCTCTGCGGCGAATGAGGGAGGACAGGGTTCCATGAAGATCGACGCGCATCAGCACTATTGGCGGATCGACAGGGGTGACTATTTCTGGATGGGTCCGCATGTGCAGCCGATCTTTCGGGATTTCATGCCCGAAGACCTTGCCAGCGAACTGACTGCAGCCGGTGTCGAGAAGACGGTCGTGGTGCAGGCCGCCGATACGGTGGCCGAAACCGAATTCCTGCTCGATCTCGCCGCCAGGAACGACAGCATCGCCGCCGTGGTCGGCTGGGTCGACGTGATGGCCGACGATGCCGTTGCAACACTCAAGCGCCTCACTGACAGCGGCAAGCTGAAATCGATCCGGCCGATGCTGCAGGACATCGAGGACACGTTCTACATCCTCCAGCCGCAGGCAATCGAGACGCTGGCGGCGCTTCCGGGTCTCGGCCTCGTCTTTGACGCACTCGTTCAGCCGCGCCATCTGCCGGTGATCGCCGCACTGGCGGATCGGCTGCCGAATCTTTCGATCGTGGTCGATCACTGCGCCAAGCCCTTCATTGCCAAGGGCGTGATGGAACCATGGAAGAGCGATATCGCAGCGCTGGCTCTGCGTCCGAATGTGTTTCTCAAACTGTCTGGCCTGCTGACCGAAGCAGCATCCGGCGCCGGTCTGGAGGCGATCGCTCCTTATGCCGCGCACGCGCTGACCTGCTTCGGGCCAGAGCGCACCATGTTCGGCAGCGACTGGCCGGTGCTGACCCTCGCATCCGGCTATCAGGACTGGATCGGCATGGCCGAGGCTTTGACCGCGCATCTGACGGCTGCGGAAAAAGACGCCGTGTTCGGCGGCACCGCGGCGCGCTTCTACGGGATCGGTTGACTAGGCCAGGCCTTACTCGATCACCGCCACGGACTTCACCTGCGCCCAGACCCTTGCGCCCGGCGCAATCTTCAGCATCTCCGCCGACAGGGCGGTCAGCCGGGCGACCAGGGGCGTTCCGGCAAGGTCCAGGCGTACGGTGACGGAGGATGGGTCCTCGCCCGGCCTCACCTCAGCAACCGTTGCCGGCAACCGGTTGAGAATGGAGACGTCATCGGCCTTCGTTAGCGCCAGGCTGACGTCGCGGGCACGAACCATCAGCCGGACCGGTGCGCCGACCGCAAGCCCCGGATCGCGAACCCAGAAGTCGCCGCCGTCAAAGGATGCGCGCGCCAGATGCCAGCGCTGATCGCGCTCGCGAATGGTCGCCTCGATGGAGACGCCTGCCTCATCCTCGCCCGAAAACGGCAGGTCAAGACGGGCCTGCATCGCCGAGAGCGAACCGCTGGCCGTGACCTTGCCGCCATCGAGCAGCACCACATGGTCGGCGAGACGCACCAGTTCGTCGGTCGCATGGGTGACATAGACGATCGGCAGGTCGAGGGCCTGATGCAGCTGCTGCAAATAGGGGAAGATCGCCCGCTTGTTGGTCTGATCGAGTGCGGACAGCGGCTCGTCCATCAGCAGGATGCGCGGGTCGGACAGGATCGCCCGGCCGATCGCCACCCGCTGCCGCTCGCCGCCCGAGAGATTGACCGGCGAACGATCCAGCAGGGCGGAAAGGCCAAGGAGATCAACCAGGCGACCGAATTCCGCAGGCGTTGCGCGGGATCCGCCGGCCGCGCGTCTTGCGCCGTAGAGCAGGTTCTTGCGAACGCTCATATGCGGGAAGAGATTGGCCTCCTGGAACACGTAGCCGGAGCGGCGGCGATGCGCGGCAAGAAACGTCCGCTCGTCCTGCCAGACCTCGCCACCGATCGCAAAGCGGCCGCGCTCCACCCGTGTGAGGCCTGCAATGCAGCGCAGGATCGAGGTCTTGCCGCAGCCGGACGGGCCGAACAGCACGGTCACGCCCCGCTCGGGGAAGGCGAAGGCCGCGTCGAGTTCGAACGCACCCAGCCGGCCGGAAAATTCAGCCTCGAGCATCGGCCCTCCCGAAGCGCAGACGTTTCTCGATCAGCGTCATGGCAAGGATCACCAGGAAGGAAAAGACCAGCATGCCGCCGGCCAGCACATGCGCCTTGCCCCATTCCAGCGTCTCGACATAGTCGTAGATCGCGATCGACAGCACCTTGGTTTCGCCGGGAATGTTGCCGCCGATCATCAGCACCACGCCGAATTCACCGACCGTGTGGGCAAAGGCAAGGATGGCACCGGTCAGAAGCCCGGGACGGGCAAGCGGCAAAGCGATGGTGAAGAAGCGGTCGAGCGGAGAGGCACGCAGCGTCGCCGCCGCCTCCAGTGGGCCATGGCCGATCGCCTCGAAGGCATTGCGGACCGGCTGCACGGCAAAGGGCAGGGAATAGAGGATGGAACCGAGCACCAGGCCTTCGAAGGTGAAGGCGAGCCCATGGCCGGTCACGGCCTGCGCCAGCCTGCCGAGGGGGCTCGAAGGCGAAAAGGCAAGAAGCAGGTAGAAGCCGAGCACGGTCGGCGGCAGAACGAGGGGGAGGGACACAAGCGTTCCGACCACTTCCTTCCACCAGGCCTTGGAGCGGGCAAGCCAACAGGCAAGCGGCACGGCGACGATCATCAGCAGGATCGTCACCGTGACGGCAAGCTTCAATGTCAGCCAGACGGCTTCACCCATTCTGCACGGTCCTCACTGGCCGAGATCGATGCCGTAGCCATAGCGAGCGATGATTTCTCGGGCCTTGTCGCTCTTCAAGAACGCGACAAAGGCTTTCGCAGTGTCATCCGTTTCACCGGTCTTCAACAGGACCGCGTCCTGGCGGATCGGCGTGTAGAGCGTCTGCGGCACGACCCATTGCGCGCCATTCGAGGAGCCGATCACCTGCGACAGGGCGACGAAACCCATCGCGGCATTGCCGCTTTCGACGAACTGGAAGGTCTGGGCAATGCTGTCGCCCTGCACCAGTTTCGCCTCAAGGCTGTCATAGACGCCGAGCGCCTTCATCGCCTCCACCGCGGCCGTGCCGTAAGGCGCGGTCTTCGGATTGGCGATGGCGATCTTGGTGATCGCCTCCGGCGTCTTCAGTGCCGCGCCGTCGGCAACGGCGAGCGAGGCATCGGTGCTGTAGAGGACGATCTTGCCGGTCGCATAGGTGAACCGGCTGCCGGAAACCGCAAGCCCGTCGGCTTCCGCCTTTTCCGGCCGTTCCTGATCGGCGGCGAGGAATACCTTGAACGGCGCGCCATTGGCGATCTGTGTGTAAAGCTTGCCGGTGGAACCGAAGCTCAGCACCGCATCGTCGCCCGTCGCTTCATGGAACGCCTTGGCGACATCCTTCGCGGCTTCCGTGAAATTGGCAGCGACGGCAACATTGACCTCGGCGGCATGGACCGGCAGCGACAGGGCAAGAAGCGGGACGAGAGCGGTCAGCATGACTTTCATGGAACTATCCTTTGCGGTTGTCGCCGGCCCGTTCAGCCGAGCGCGAGAATGATCTGCGACGCCTGGATGAGCGCGGTCATCCGCTTGCCGGGCGCAATTTCCAGCGCCTCGGCGCTGACATTGGTAACGATGGCCGTCAGCGTCTTGCCGCCGCCGATATCGAGAACGACCTCGCTGTTGACGGCACCGGTTTCGAGCGAGATGACCGTCCCTGTCAGTTCGTTGCCGGCCGTCGTCCTGCCGGGGGTCTCGGCAACAGTCAGGATCGGCATGTTGGCCTTGACCAGGGCATAGATGTCGAGCCCCGGCTTCAGCCCCATCTCCTCGGCGCTGTGGCGCGTGACGATGGCCGTCAGCGTCGTTTCCGGCGCAAGCTCTACCGTCACCTCACTGTTGACGGCGCCATGCCGCACCTGGCCGACCGTGCCGTGATAGGCGTTGCGCGCGCTAGTCTTCATGATCGGGCTCCAGAGCAGGGATCGGGTTGCTGCCGCGACGCCGGCGTCGTCGGCCATCACCGCGCGAAGCTCGTCGAGGACGGTCGACAGGCGGTCGCTGAGGCGGGCATGGAGGGCAAGCACACGCCGCCCCTCGTCCGTCACGATGGCGCCACCGCCCTTGCGTCCACCAGGCTTTGCCTCGACCAGCCGCTTGGGAAAGAGGTTGTTGAGCGCGTTCACCGCATCCCATGCCCCCTTGTAGCTCAAGCCCACTTCCTTGGCGGCAGCGGAGATCGAACCGGTGCGACCGATCGCGGCCAGAAGCGCGAAGCGATCCTCGCCGGCGCGATGACCCGCTGCGGTAGCAAATGTCAGATTGGGCCTGACGAAATCGGAGACTGAAGACATGGGTGAAAACGTTGTGAAGTTTAACTACATAACGCATTCGTAGCAGAGACGGGTTTTTCTGGCAATGGCGCCCAGCCGGGCGGGCGGCCGGACGTAACGGAAGCTTCCCCGCCCTTTATCAACAGAAGGGCGGAATTGGCTCTGGCATTTTCCGCATTTTCCTTTAGCCTTCACGTATGTAACGGCAGTCATGCGAATCGTGTGCGGGGGCAAATTGTTCGCTATGGTTGTGTATATTCAGATGCTGGATGCGGCCTAACCACTGCCTTGCCCAGGCAGCGATGATTGGTGCAAAATGATGAACCAAGCTATCGAGATGCCTTTCCATCTCGGGCCGGAACTGAAGAGAGCCATCAACCGGACGGACATCTTTCGGTTGCTCAGGGCGGGGACCCGCCATCACGGATTCAATTTTTTCATACTGCTGCGGCATGCCGATCTCGGCGCAAAGCTGAATGCCAATCGCGACGTGGTGCTGACCAATTTCGAGGAAGAAAGCCGCAACGATTTCCTCGCCCTCCTGTTCGAGCACGAGGATGCGGATCTGCGCCGGCTCTACAGCTCGATCACGCCGTTTGTCTGGATGCGCAGCGATCACCCCGACCTCGAGCGCAACCCGGCCTTCAGCCGCTACGAATGCATGATGTCGGTTCCGTTGCACACGCCGGAAGGCAAGCGCTTTCACCTGATCCTGACCGGCCAGCGCGAGCTTCCGACGGAAAAGGAAACGGCCGAAGTCATGCTCGACATGCTGAGGATCTTCAACCAGTTCTATGAAAAGATCCTGGCCAACGAGAATACCGGCAAGCTCACCGCGCGCGAACGCGAAGTGGTGAAGTGGACGAGCGAGGGCAAGACCTCGGCCGAGATCGCCATCATTCTCGGACTGTCCGAGCATACGATCAATTCGCATATCACGGCGGCGGTCCGGAAACTGAATGCGGTCAACCGCGTTCACCTGGTGACCATCGCATTCAGGAACGGGCTGGTTTTCTAGCCGCGCGAAGCAGACGAACTTGGGAAAAGAGCGAGGAAAGTGGATGAGCACGAGCTTGGCCACAGATGAGGAACCGTTGAAGGTGCTGTTCGTCGACGACGAGGTGCTGGAGTTCAGGATTCACAAGAAGCGGATAACGGAGACCGACGGCCTGTCGATCGATCTCGATTTTGCCCAGACCATCGAAGCGGCGGTCGAGAAAGTCAAGGCGAACAGCTACCAGCTGATCTTCATGGACAACCGGCTGTTTCCCAACAACGACTTCCGCGAAACCGTGCCGGCCCTGCGCAGCGCAGGCTATGTCGGGCCGGTGGGCGTCGTATCGAATGACATCACCGAGCCCTACTTCCAGCAGTTTCCGGACTATGGCGTGGATTTCCGCATCGGAAAGGACGAGATCGATGCGCAGTCGATCCGCCACATCGTCGAGGAATATGTGTTCGACGACATTCCCGAAGAGTGGAACGAAGACCTCAACACCTGATCCCGGCAATCGCCGGTCAGGCGAGCGGCAGGCGAATGCGGAACGTGCTGCCTGACGGATCGGAGCGCAACAGGTCGATCGACCCGCCGAGCCCGTCCAGTGCCTTCTGGCAGAAGGTCAGCCCCAGCCCGGCGCCGCTGCCACGGCTGGCGTCGGCCTTCAGGCTCCAGAACGGCTTGAAGATGTTGGCCTGGTAACGTTCCTCGATGCCGTTGCCATTGTCCTCGATCAGGATGTCCGCCATGCCGTCGTCATGCTTTCCGGCGTAAATCCGGATGACAGGCTGCCGCGCATTGTGCTGCAGGGCGTTGCGCACCACGTTTTCGAAGATCTTGGACAGGAGTATGGGGTCTGCGACCACGGCAGGCAGCGGCTCGCGGCTGACCGTCGCCTGCCTGGCGGCGATATCCTCCGCCAGCGTTTCGCACGCGGCCGCCAGCGCCGCATCAGCCTCGAACCGGCGCCGCTCGATTCTCGACGTATCACGCATGAACACGAAGACGAGCCGCACCAGTTCGCGCAATTCGTCTGCCTTGCTGCTCAGAATTCCCAGCATTTCCCGCTGGTCTTCGCTGACCTGATCGGACAGTTCTTCCTTGAGGATCTCGGCGAAGGCGGAGATATGCCGCAGCGACCCCTGGAGGTCGTGGGTGATGGCGGACGCGAGCTGGTCGACCCGCTCGCGGGCCTCCTGCAGCTCGAGTTCCTTGTTCGTCAAATCCGCCTTGTCCATCTCTTACCAATCCAAATCTTCTACGCGAAAGCTGACCTGCAAATCCATTATACCCCTCGGAAAGACGTCAGCCGTGAAATTTCTGTTTCATTATCTTGTGCCACGAGGCGCAATTCCAGATTGCGAAGCCCATTCGACCCACATTGGCCCCGAACCGCCTTCTTGACAATGATCAAATTTCGCACGGGTCGACACGAAGGATAGAATGCCATGGGCCAAAGCCACTGATTAACTTTGCCTTACCAAGAATCCGAAATTGAATCACAACAATTCGGGATATCACGACTGGCCGCGATCGATTATAAATCAAATAGAGAGTTGATTTAAGCAAATCGGAATGGGGCCTCCGACTGCACTAACGTCAGTTAAATAAATCAACTCTCATTCTTTCCCCCTTCTCCTTTTCGTCAAAATGACGTTTCTGACTGCAAATTCCAGACAATGGAATGCAGGTGCCGGGTTCTGAAAACTCACCTCTCACAGAACATTCGCTGCCGTCACGCGATGGATGTCGACGCCCACAGATTGCAACTGGCTTCACGGGGTCCTCGTGATAAATCATAAGTCAAACATATAATATTGTAACCTTACTAACTTATTGCCGAATCCTGTCAATTTGTAGTAGCCAAATCACTCGCATCGGAGTATTCGATAAATCAGAGGACGACAGTTGCGGCACCGATTATACGGGGGCGATATGTGATAATCGGTGCGGCGGACCCGCATCTCGACCTCTCTGTATCATGTGAGTCATTTCAGAAAATACCACCTTGCGGCAAGGTGGTATTTTCGTATGGGCTCAAGGTCGTTGGAGGCCGAGAAGCCGCGCAATCCCTTCCGGATCAAGCGGTTTGGCGATCACGGCATCGATTGCCGGCTCCGACTTCAATCTCCTCTCGTCGCCCATGCTGAGTTCGGACGAGACCATCAGGAACAGGTTTCTCGCCTTCAGCGCATCGTCGAGATGCCGATATTCCGCTGCAAAATCAAAGCCGTCCATCCGCGGCATGTTGACGTCGAGCAGGATCAGATCGACAGGTTCACGACCTGCCTGCGACAGATGGACCAGAGCCTCGTCGCCGGAGAGAAAGGACGTCACTTTCGAGGCTATTCCGGCGGCCTTGAGTACGCGCTTTGCGAGAAAATTGTCCGCAGAGCTGTCGTCGATCAAAAGAACCTGACCAAGCGCGTATTCTGCCATGCTTCACCCGACCTCTTGCCGCCGGCCGTCCTCGCAGCCGGGTCGACCCTGAAAGAAAGCGGGACTGTAGGGAGGGTGCTTTTTCTTGTATAGTCGTGATTATTCAGGATTGCGCCTTGGTCTTCAACCTGATGAAACTCATCGACAGGTGCGAGTACCGAATATAGCCGATCGCCTGAAGATCGCCCAACTCGGCCGCCGCCAGTATCTCCGAAATCTCGCGTGAAAAGACGGAGACCTCCTCTACGAAGTCCATGTGCGGAATGGATTTGAGCCAGATGCGGGCGGTCTGATAGAACAAACGTTCCGAAACCTCGCGCAGCGGCTCGTTGCCGCAAAGCCGCATCACCACATCGAAGACATCCATGTTCAGCCGTGCGAAAGCGCGGATGTCCGGCGCACTGCCGAGCGCCTGGCTGCGCCGGTAGAGATCCCTGAGAAGGGCAAGCGTCTCTTGCGACGGCGGTACCGGCGTCAGCTTGCCGATCAGCACGGCCAGTTCCATCCGCAACTGGTAGACCTGCGTCAACTCCTGCAGGTCGATGTCGGTGACGATCGTGCCGACCCCGTGCAGCGACTTGATCAGCCCTTCGGCTTCCAGCTGGTTGAGCACGCGTCGCAGCGGCGTCCGGCTGACCCCGAACTCCTCGGCCAGCGCCTCCTCCGAAAGCCTGGTTCCGGGCGGATAGTCGAGAAGGCAGATTCGGTCGCGCAGCACCTCGTGCAGCTGGGCGAAGCGTTCGCGGGCCGGAACATTGGCAAGGGAGGCGGCGGTTTCGCTCATGCGGCGTCCAACGTTCCACCAAGGCGTGCCAGCATGTCGAGGCAGCGCTCAAGCTGCTCGATCGCGATATATTCGTCCGGCTTGTGCGCCTGGTTGATCGAGCCGGGGCCGCAGACCACCGCCGACATGCCTATGCCCTGGAAGATGCCCGCTTCCGTGCCGAAGGCGACGACCTCAGCCTCGGTGACGCCGGTCAGTTCCGAGACGATCCGCCGGGCCTCGTTGTCGCTGGTCGGCTCGAGGCCGACGACCTCGCCGATCGTCGTCATCTCGATACCGGCGTCCGGCGAGACGGCCTTCATGCGCGGGATCAGCACTTCCTCGCAATAGATGCGCAGGTTGTTCTTGACGAAATCGGCGTCGGATGCGCGCACGGGCCGCATTTCCCAGGCGACCTCGCAGTGGCCGGGGATGACGTTGTTGGTGTGTCCGCCGGCAAGCTTGCCGACCTGCACCGTCGTCCACGGCGGATTGAACGGGCTGCCCTTCGGCGCCATGCCCTTCAGCTCCTCGCCGAGCTCCATCAACCGCGTGACGTAGCGTACGGCGTATTCGACCGCATTGACGCCGCGGTCCGGCATCGAGCCGTGGCCTTCCAGTCCGGAAAACACCGTCGAATATTCGTAGCAGCCCTTGTGGCCCTCGATGATCTTCATCATCGTCGGCTCGCCGATGATGGCAACCGCAGGCGCGAGCCCTTGCTCTTGCAGCACCTGGGCCAGCTTCGTCGCCCCGATGCAGCCGGTCTCCTCGTCATAGGTGAAGGCGAAATGCAGCGGCCGGCTCAGGTTCATCGCCGCATATGCCGGCGCCATGGCCAGGCATGCGGCGATGAAGCCCTTCATGTCGCAGGTACCGCGGCCGTAGAGAAGGCCATCCTCCTCCCGCATCTCGAACGGATCGGATGTCCAAGCCTGATCGGCCACCGGCACGACGTCGGTGTGGCCGGAGAGAACGATGCCACCGTCTCCCTCCGGTCCGAGCGTCGCGAAGATATTGGCCTTGGTCGCGGTCTCGTCGTGATAGATCGCCACGCGTGCGCCGACGCCCTGCAGGCAATTGGCGATGTAGGCGATCATCTCCAGATTGCCGTCGACCGAGATCGTCTGGAAGGCGATCAGGTCGGCGAGAATCGATTTCGTATCGTCGATGAGCGCCATCGCATCAGTCTTTCACGAACATCTTGCGCGGACGGTCGCAGAAGCATTCCGCCGGTCCGCTGTCCTTGATCAGGATGCTCTCGGTGATTTCAAGACCCCAATCGTCCATCCACAGGCCGGGCATGAAATGGAAGGTCATGCCGGGTTCCAGCACGGTCTCGTCTTCCGCACGGATCGAGATGGTGCGCTCGCCCCAGTCCGGCGGATAGGAAATGCCGATCGGGTAGCCGCAGCGGGCGCTGCGCTTGATACCGGCGCGCTCCAGCGGAGCCGCCAGCGCTTCGGCGATATCGCAGGCACGATTACCGGCGCGCGCCTTGTCGAGGCCGGCTTCCAGGCCCTCGACCAGTGCCTTTTCCGCCTCCACCAGGAAGGCCGGCGGCTTGCCGAGGAAGACCGAACGGCAGAAGGGGGCATGATAGCGGCGATAGCAGCCGGAAATCTCGAAGAAGGTCGCGGCACCGGTTTCGAAGGCGCGGCCGTCCCAGGTGAGGTGAGGTGCTGCGGCATCGCTCCCGCTCGGCAAGAGCGGCACGATCGCCGGATAGTCGCCCCAGTCGCCATCGACGCCGCGAACGGCGTCACCATAGATTTCGGCGACGAGTTCGTTCTTCTTCAGGCCCGGCTCGATGCGTTCGACGAGGCCGTCGATGATCTTCTCGGAAATCGCGGCCGCCTTGCGGATATAGACGAGTTCCTCATCCGATTTGACGCCGCGCTGCCAGTTGACGAGCGCGGTCGCATCGATGAGCTCTGCCTCCGGGAGGCTTTCCTTCAGGCTGAGATACGCCTTGGCGGAGAAATAGTAGTTCTCCAGCTCGACGCCGATGCGCTTGGAGGCGCAGCCGAGATCGGACAGCTTGGCGGCCAAATCCTGCATCGGATGACGAACGGTCGACTGCACGAAGTGGTCGGCGTAGGACGTCACATTGGCATTGTCCATCCAGACGGTGCGCAGCGCCCCGTTGGCGTCCTGGTTTCGGCCCCACCAGATCGGATCGCGATCGTGGAACACCAGCACGCCCTGGTGGACGTAGAAGGACCAGCCGTCATAGCCGGTCAGCCAGGCCATGTTGGACGGATCCTCGACAAAAAGCACGTCGATGCCCTTTGCGGCCATGGCGGCGCGGGTCTTCGTCAGTCGACGGGAAAATTCGGAAGGAGAAAAAGAAACCTGCTTGCGGATCACGACAACCTCCAATGGCCACGCGCATTCCGACATTTGTACACATCTTTACCGAATTGAATAGTGATTTTGATTGACTTCATATAAAATCACGGAATGCTGTGTACAACTTGCATCATTCCGCATCTACGAGAGGCTTGAGACAACCGCCATGACCGGTGCATCCGCCGTGCAATCGACATTGAGCCTAGCCGACGTCCTTGCCGCCCGCAAGACGATTGCCGGCGCGGCCGTTCAAACACCGCTTATCCCGTCCGTCTGGGCGACGCGGACGCATGGGTTCGACCTCCTGATGAAGATGGAGACCATGCAGCCGGTCGGCGCCTTCAAGCTGCGCGGCGCGGTCAACGCCATCTTCACGCTGCCCGACGACGTCAAGGCGGTCACCTGCTGCTCCACCGGCAATCACGGCCGGGCCGTCGCATACGCCGCGCGGGCGAGGGGGCTGAAGGCGACGATCTGCATGTCCGCGCTCGTGCCGCAGGCGAAAGTCGACGGCATAAGGGCGCTTGGCGCAGATGTACGCATCGTAGGGCGCAGCCAGGACGACGCCCAGGTGGAGAGCACGCGGCTGGCGACGGAGGAAGGCTTTGCCGAGATCCCGCCCTTCGACGATTTGCGGGTGATTGCCGGGCAGGCGACCATCGGGCTCGAAATGCTGGAAACGCGGCCGGACATCGAGACGGTTCTGGTGCCGCTCTCCGGCGGCGGACTGGCCGCCGGCGTCGCCTTCGCCGTCAAGGTACTCAAGCCGAGCGCACGCGTCATCGGCATTTCCATGGACCGGGGTGCGGCCATGCACGCTTCGCTTGCCGCCGGCCGGCCGGTGGAGGTCGAGGAGGTCGCAAGCCTGGCGGATTCGCTTGGCGGCGGCATCGGCCTTGAAAACCGTCATTCCTTCGCGCTCTGTCGCGATCACCTCGACGATGTGGTTCTGGTCACCGAGGACGAAATCTATGCGGCCATGCAGACGCTCTATTACGAGGAGCGCATGGTCGCCGAAGGGGCATGCGCCGTCGGCATCGCCGCCATTGCGGCGGGTAAGCTCGGCACGCTGAAAGGCCCGGCCGCGACCATCATCACCGGCCGCAATGTCGACATGGCGGCGTTTACCCGGGTCATCAACGGCGAGGACATCGTTCTCGGCGACCATCACGTGAAAGGCAAAGCCTATGGCGCATGAGATCAGCATCCTGACCGAAGCGGAACTGCGCAAGACGGTCAAACTCGACCTGACCGTCATCGATACGGTTGAACAGGCCTTCGCGGCGCTGGCTTCCGGCGAGGTGGTGATGCCGCCGATCCTGTCGATGGAAATCCCGCAGGCCAACGGCGAGGTCGACGTCAAGACGGCCTATATTCCCGGCTTCGACGGCTTTGCCATCAAGGTCAGCCCCGGCTTCTTCGACAATCCGAAGATCGGCCTGCCGAGCCTCAACGGCCTGATGATCCTGTTTTCGGCAAAGACCGGCCTCGTCGAGGCGCTGTTCCTCGATAACGGCTACCTGACCGACATCCGCACCGCGGCCGCCGGCGCGGTTGCCGCCCGCCACATGGCGCCCGAGACGGTGGAAACCGCAGGCGTCATCGGCACCGGCGTGCAGGCACGCCTGCAGATCGAGGCCGCCCATCTGGTGCGACCGTTCAGGAAGGTGCTGGTCTGGGGCAGGGACCTTGCCAATGCCGAACGCTGCGCCGCCGACATTGCCGCCTCGCTCGGCATCGAGGCCCGCGCCGAAGCCGATCCGGCCCGTCTCGTCGCCGAAAGCCAGCTGGTCGTCACCACCACGCCATCGCGCGAACCGGTCTTGAAGGCCGAATGGCTGCATCCGGGCCTGCACATCACGGCCATGGGCTCCGACCAGTCCGGCAAGAACGAGCTCGACCCGGAGATCCTGGATGAGGCCAATGCCTATGTCTGCGACCGCGTCAGCCAGTGCGAGAAGCTCGGCGAGCTCAGATCCGCGATCGAAGCCGGCCTCTGGACGAAGGGAAAGCCGGCGGAACTCGGCCAGGTGATCTCCGGCGCGGGGAAGGGGCGGACGTCCGCAGGCGACATCACCGTCTGCGACCTCACCGGCACCGGCGCACAGGATACGGCGATCGCGACATTAGCGCGCCGGCTGTGCATCGCCGCCGGCTCTGGTACGGTCATCACAGCATAAGCACGCGGAAGGCGGAACAGGCGACCATGTTGAAACTCGATGACCGGGACCTGCAGATCCTGTCCGTGCTCGGCGCGGAAGGGCGGATCTCGAAGACGGAACTCGCCGAACGCATCAATTTGAGCCCCAGCCCCTGCTGGGAGCGGCTGAAGCGGCTGGAAAAGGCCGGCATGATCACCGGCTACCACGCCGAATTCGCGCTGAAGAAGATCGCTTCGCACATCACCGTCTTCGTCACCGCCGAACTCGCCGACCACACGGCCGCCTCGTTCCAGACCTTCGAGCGCATCGTGCGCGACATGGACGAAGTCACCGGCTGCTGGGCGCTCGGCGGCGGCTTCGACTATCTCCTCGAAATCGTCTCCCGCGATATCGACCGCTACCAGCGCC
Organism: Rhizobium sp. NRK18; assembly: GCF_024385575.1. Classification (NCBI taxonomy): domain Bacteria; kingdom Pseudomonadati; phylum Pseudomonadota; class Alphaproteobacteria; order Hyphomicrobiales; family Rhizobiaceae; genus Rhizobium; species Rhizobium sp. NRK18. Next base: position 86,341 of record NZ_JANFMV010000005.1, read on the forward strand.
TCGTCGACGAACTCCTGACCGGCGGCGCCGGGTTGAAGCGCTACTACACCTACGTCGTCACCAAGGCGGTCAAGCGCAGCCACACGCCGCCCCTTGCAGCGCTCCTCGATATGACGGCAGACGAAAATCTCGGGTGAGGGGAGCAAAGAACAGAAAATCCTCCTGCGGGCGGCATCAACAAGAGGCCATTCTTCTTTGCCCGGCGGCCTATCATCGGTCCAACGAAACGCCTTCAAGGACTGCTTTGCCATGAACGCAAGAGCCACGACCCCTTCGCCAATCTCGCACCTTGCCGACCCGACGCTGGTCCGCTCGTTTGCCTATATCAACGGCCGCTGGCAGGCCGCCGGCGACGGTGCTGCCTTTGCCGTCACCAATCCGGCCGATGGCAGCTTTCTCGGCGAAGTCGCAAGCCTTTCCGGTGATGAGAGCGCCCGTGCCGTCGATGCCGCGCATGCAGCCTTCCGCCGCTGGTCGGCACTCCTGCCGCAGGAGCGGGCGAAGATCCTCAAGCGCTGGCACCAGCTGATCGTCGACAACCGCGAGGACCTGTCGATCCTGATGACGCTGGAACAGGGCAAGCCGATCTCGGAAGCGCGCGGCGAGATGGACTATGCCGTCTCGTTCATCGAATTCTACGCCGAAGAGGCCAAGCGCGCCAACATCCAGAGCGTCACCTCGCACCTGCCGGACGCCGAGATGGAACTGTGGATGGAGCCGGTCGGCGTCGCCGCCCTCATCACGCCCTGGAACTTCCCCTCCGCCATGATCACCCGCAAGGCTGCCGCGGCCCTTGCCGCCGGCTGCACCGTTGTCGTCCATCCCGCCAAGGAGACGCCCTATTCGGCGCTGGCGCTGGCCGAACTTGCCGAGCGCGCCGGTTTTCCGGCCGGCGTCTTCAACGTCGTCACCGGTGACGCGCCGGTCATCTGCGGCCCGTGGATGGAGGATGCGCGCGTGCGCGCCGTCTCGTTCACCGGCTCCACGCCGATCGGCAAGCTGCTCTATCGCCAGTCCGCCGATACCGTGAAGCGCATGGTGCTGGAACTCGGCGGCCACGCCCCCTTCATCCTGTTTGCCGACGCCGATCTCGACCGCGCGGTCGACGAGGCCATCAAGGCGAAGTTCGCCACCTCCGGCGAGGACTGCCTGGCCGTCAACCGCTTCTTCATCGAGCGCCCCGTCTACGACCAATTCTGCGCCCGGTTTGCCGAACGCGTCCGCCAGTTGACAGTAGGCAACGGCATGGACGATCCGGATATCGGCCCGTTGATGAACGAAGGCGCGGTCTTGAAGCAGGAAGACCACGTCGCCGATGCTCTCGCCAAGGGTGCCGAACTCCTGACCGGCGGCGCCCGCCATGCGCTCGGCCCGCTGTTCTACCAGCCGACGGTGCTCAAGAACGTGTCGGCCGATGCGAAGATCATGCGCGAGGAAACCTTCGGCCCCGTCGCCGCCATCGTCCCGTTCGACACCGAGGAAGACGTCATCACCCGGGCCAACGCTACCGAATACGGCCTTGTCGCCTATGTCCATTGCGGCGACGCCCGGCGCGTCTACCGGTTGAGCCGCGCGCTGCAATTCGGCATGGTGGCGGTCAACCGCACCAAGGTCACCGGCGCGCCGATCCCGTTCGGCGGCATGAAACAGTCCGGCCTCGGCCGCGAAGGCGCCAATGCCGGCATGCGCGCCTTCATGGACATCAAATATGTCTGCCGCGACTGGGCAGATTACGCACAGAATTAAAAACCGAATGATTTGAAAGGAATAGCCATGTTGACCAACGACCAGCTCGACAAGTGGGATCGCGAGAACTTCTTCCATCCCTCCACGCACCTTGCCCAGCATGCCCGCGGCGAAAGCCCGAACCGCATCGTCACCGGCGGCTCCGGCGTCTACATCGAGGACCGCGACGGCAACAAGCTGCTCGACGCCTTTGCCGGCCTCTACTGCGTCAATGTCGGCTATGGCCGGACCGAAATCTCCGAGGCGATCGCCGCCCAGGCGAAGGAACTAGCCTATTACCACGCCTATGTCGGCCACGGCACGGAAGCCTCGATCACGTTGGCCAAGATGGTCGTCGAGCGCGCGCCGAAGAACATGTCCAAGGTCTATTTCGGCCTCGGCGGTTCGGACGCCAATGAAACCAACATCAAGCTTGTCTGGTACTACAACAACATTCTCGGCCGTCCGGAAAAGAAGAAGATCATCTCCCGCTGGCGCGGCTATCACGGCTCCGGCCTGATGACCGGCTCGTTGACCGGCCTCGAGCTCTTCCACAAGAAGTTCGACCTGCCGCTCGCCAATGTGCTGCACACCGAGGCGCCCTATTATTATCGCCGTCCGGACCTCTCGATGAGCGAAGCCGACTTCGTCGCCCATTGCGTTTCCGAGCTGGAAGCCCTGATCGACCGTGAAGGCGCCGACACGATCGCCGCCTTCATCGGCGAGCCGGCGCTTGGCACCGGCGGCCTCGTTCCGCCGCCGGCAGGCTACTGGCCGGCGATCCAGAAGGTTCTGAAGAAGTACGACATCCTGCTGATCGCCGACGAAGTGGTCACCGGTTTCGGCCGCCTCGGCACCATGTTCGGCTCTGACCATTACGGCATGGAATCCGACATCATCACCATCGCCAAGGGTCTGACCTCGGCCTATGCGCCGCTCTCCGGCTCGATTATCTCGGACAAGGTGTGGAAGGTGCTGGAAGACGGCACCGACGAATTCGGCCCGATCGGCCATGGCTGGACCTATTCGGCCCATCCGATCGGCGCTGCCGCCGGCGTCGCCAACCTGCAGCTGATCGACAAGCTCGGCCTCGTCGATAATGCCGGCAAGACAGGCGCCTACTTCAAGAAGGCTCTGAAGGATGCGCTCGGCGACCACGCCAATGTCGGTGACATCCGCGGCGAAGGCTTGCTCTGCGCGGTCGAGTTCGTCGAGGACAAGGCCGACCGCAAGTTCTTCGATCCGGGCAAGAAGATCGGCTATCAGCTCGCCGGCGCGCTCCTGAAGCAGGGCGTCATCGGCCGCGCCATGCCGCAGGGCGACATCATCGGCTTTGCGCCGCCGCTCTGCCTGACGGAAGCGGAAGCCGACAAGATTGCCGCCGCCGCCAAGGCTGCCGTGGCAGAGGTTCTCTAACGCGATAATGCAGGGCCGGCGCGATGTGTGCCGGCCCTTTTTCATGCCTGCCTGAGAATGCGTCCGCAGCGCTTCTTGACCTCGTGCACGATGCGCTCCAGCACCCGGCTCGGATCGCCCGCGGCTGCCGACATGTCCGCCGCGACCGCCTCGCAATTGCTTTCGACCAACGCCGCCAATTCCTTGACCCGGCGGACGGTTGATGCGCCGCTGAGCCCGACCTCTTCCGCAAAATTCCGCCAGTCCGTTCCATTGAGCTCGGCCGCTGCAAACCGGCCGGCAATGCCCTGCGGCAGGCTCTGGTCGACATTCGGATAGATCGCCGCGCACATCAGATCGTAGAGCGGCGCCATTTTCGCCGTGCCGCCGGCGCCGATCAGCACCGAATAGTTCTTGGCGTGCGAATCCGAGTTGCAGATCAGCACGTTGAAGATCACGCCATCCAGAAGTGCCGATCGCTCCGCCGGCGATACGAGCCGGCTGACCGCATCGAACATCGTCTTCAACGTCACGCCCGGACCGGCCGAGGCGCGTTCGTATTTCTGGACCGGAAAGCGGCTGGTCAACTGGCAGAGATCTTCCTGGTGCAGCCGGCGGATCTGGCCCTCACCATCCCGAAAACGGTCATAGCGCTCGACCAGCAGATAGCGCCGGCTGCCGGCCCGGCCGATAGTCGCTCCGGCCGCTTCCAGACCGCAGGCTCTGGCAAGCGCCAGACAGAAGGCCTCGTTTTCGACGCTGCCGGCCAGACGCTCGGCATCCGGCTTGAGGATATGCGTCGACGGGGTGCCGTCGACCGGGATCGACACCGCGCCCTTGTCATCCACGAAAACCGGCAGCTTCTCCTGCACGCCGGCAAGCGACATGGACACGCCGCGTTCGCCGACCAGGAACGGCCTCGCCGGCAGTTCGTCGAGGATGCGCTCGAGTGCCGGCCCATCTGGAACCGGTTGGAGATGAAGGCCCGTCTTGCGCGGCTCGCCGATCGACAATGCGCCGGCGGTATCGCGTCCGATATGGCGCAACAGGCCGACGATATCCTGCGGCGACACCTTCAGGCGCTGGCCGATTTCGGCGAGATGCGTTTCCGGCAAGAGGTTGGCAAGCCAGGGCAGCAGGGCATCGGCGCCGACGGAACCGGTTCGAAGCGGCATGGCAAGGGAGATCGGGAATGCCGAGCGGCGCGCTTCCCACGACGGATCATAGGTGAGCCGCCACTCGCCTTCGAACGCCATCGTCGCAACGGGAAACGTCTCGTAGAAGATCGGGATCATCGCCCGTCACCGAAGGTCGGCAGGAAATCGAGGTCGTCGTCGGTTTCGGCAGGAGCAGGGGAGGCCGACTTCAGGTCACCGATCTCGATGCCGACGGTGCGGGCGACGATCAGTGCCTTTTCCAGCTGGCAACTCGGCTTGCCGCCTTCCAGTTCGACGATGAAGCGCTCGCCCGTGCCGGATCGACCGGCGAGTTCGGCTTGCGTCCAGCCGAGTGCCTTGCGCCGGTCCCTGATCAGCGCTCCGAAATCACGTGCCGTGCGGATCATCTTCAGTCTCCATCGTTCGGCTTACCGTACAGGAAGATTCTGTTTCGATCAATGACGTACTTACCGATCGGGAATTTTCGAGTCAAAACGGAAAAAACCTTCCCGATCAGGAAGCATGACCGCAAAACTACACGCGATTGCAATTCCGGCCTCCACCGCCGATAGTCGTTGGCGATTCGAGCGGGGGCCGGGCATCAATCGTGGAAGAGCATCTGAAAGCGGCGGAGATCGCCTTTCAGCGGGGAGATTATCCGGCCGCGCTCGCCATGCTTTCACCGCTCCTCGACGCCCTGCGGACCGCCCAGCCGCTTCTCCTCACCGCCAGGGCGCTCATGGAGCTGGACATGCACGGCGAGGCCGCCTCGGCCTTCGAGCGGGCCGCCGAACTGGAGCCGTCCGCCGCCAATGTCCTCTTGGGCAAGGCCGCCGCCTGCCATCTGCGGGCGGGCGAAAAAGACAGCGCCGTGGCTCTCGCCATCAGGGTGATGAAACAGGACAACCGCAATGTCGACGCCGCCTTCGTGCTGGCGAGCGTCTTTTCCGAGACCGGCGACATGTCGATTGTCGATCTGGTCAAAAACACGCTGGTCATCAGCGACGAGCCGGAGCATCTGGAGCTTGCCGCCCGGCTGATCGGCGACGATTTCCGCAATCAGAACAATATAACGCTCCACGCCAAGCTGCGCCGACTGAGGCCGGATGATCAGGCAATTCGCTTCCGCTTGCTCGATCTCGCCCGCATCTATTGCGATTACGATATCCTCGACGCCGAAAATGCTGCGCTTGCCGAAGACATCGGGCAGGGGAGGGAAGAGCTGCTGCGCTGGGAGACACCGCTTTCCAATCTCAGCTGGTGCGGCGATGGGCGGCTGAACCGGATTCCCGAAAACGTCTTCGGACTGGAGCCCGCACCGCCCGGACAGGCAGAGAGACGGCGCGCCTTCTTCGCGAAGACGCATCATTGGGGCAAGCGGATCCGCATCGGCTATCTGTCGTCCGATTTCTGGCCCGGCCATGCGACGATGAAGCTCCTGTCGCGCGTCCTGCAACTTCATGACCGGACGGCGTTCGACGTCACGCTGTTCTGCCATACGCCGGCGGAGTTTGTGACGCCCGAGGCCGAAGCGATGCGCCAAAGCTGGGGCAGGATCGTGCCGGTTGGCGGGCTCGATGACGCTGCCACCGCGCAGCGGATCCGAGAGCACGGCATCGACATCCTCATCGATCTGAAGGGGCACACCGGGGGCGGCCGCTCGGTCGTGCTCAACCACATGGCGGCACCGGTGCAGGCCGGCTGGCTTGGCTTTCCGGGCAGCCTTTCCCATGTCGACTGCGATTATGTGATCGGCGACACCTCCGTGCTTCCGGAAAGCTCCAGGCCGCAGTACCACGAGAAATTCTGCCGCCTGCCGGACAGCTACCAGCCGAACGACCCCGTCGCCCGACCGCTGCCGGCGCCACAGACGCGGGCGCAATGGGGACTTCCCGAGGGTCGCTTCATCTTCGCCTCCTTCAACGCGACGAAGAAGATCACGCCGGAAACGCTGGCGCTCTGGGCCAGCATCCTGCGTGACGTGCCGAGCTCGATCCTCTGGCTGCTCTGCGACCACCCGCTGGCGCAGGAAAATATCCTGAAGCGGCTCGCGGCGCTGGGAGTGACCTCCGATCGCGTCGTCTTCGCCAGGCGCGCCGATTACGCCTCCCACATCTCGCGTCTGGCGCTGGCCGATCTGGCGCTCGACAGCTTCCCCTATAACGGTCACACCACGACGTCGGAAAAGCTCTGGGCCGGCCTGCCGGTCATCACGAAGCGCGGCAGCAATTTCGCATCCCGCGTTTCCGAAAGCCTGCTATTGGCCGTCGGCCTCGTCGACCTCGTGGCCGACGACGAGGAGGGCTTCCGTCAATTGGCAATCGGCCTCGCCACCGATCCCGCCCGGCTGGCCGCCATCCGCGACAGGCTTGCTGCTGCCCGGGCGACCGCACCGCTCTTCGATGCCGAACGCTTCTGCCGGCATCTCGAAAGCGCCTACCGGTCGATGGCCGGCACCGCCCGGCGTGGCGAGCCGCCGACGCATTTCGACGTCATGCCGCCAAGCCCGACAGCCGTGCGATAATCCTCTCGATGAAAACGATTGCAATTGCTGCGATCTGTTATAAATTTCACAATATCATTGCCACATCGCCGACATCGCTGTGTGAATTGTAACGACCATCGAGGAACCCGCCTTGGCCAATCGCAAGACCGAGCGCATCGAAACCCTGGCGGAGGCGCTGGCCGAACGGCGGGTGTTGCACGTCAAGGACGCGGCAGCACTGCTCGGGGTCTCCGAGATGACCGTCCGCCGCGACGTCGCAGACTATCCGCAGCGCTTCGCCTTTCTCGGCGGGCATGTGATGCCGGCCCCGGACGTCGAAGGGGAACAGCCCTACGAACTGGCGAGAGCCACGGATGCGCACGCCTCGGCGAAGCGGGCTGCCTGCCGCCACGCGGTGCGCCATATCCGTGACGGCGACACCGTCTTCCTCGACTGCGGCTCGACGCTGATCCACCTGATCGATCTCATTCCGGAAGACATGAACCTGACAGTCGTCTGCTACGCGATGAATGTCGGCGAGCGGCTGGCGCGCAAGCCCAACGTCAAGATGATCATGCTCGGCGGCCTCTATCACCGCGAGACGGCATCCTTTTCCGGCAGTCCGGGACTGGAGGTGCTCGACCATCTGGGCATCAACATCGCCTTCCTGTCGGCCGCCGGCGTCGATTTCGGCCGCGGCGCCAGCTGCATGCATTTCCACGAAGTGCCGGTGAAGCAGAAGGTGATCGCGCTCGCGCAGCGGCGGTTCCTGGTAGCCGACAAGAGCAAGTTCGGCATTCAGAAGCCGGCATTCTTTGCGGAGTTGCGTGCGTTCGATGCCCTGATCACCGAGAACGGCGAGACCGGAGCATCGCGAGGCCCTGCGGTCCGCAAGATCTAGAATCCGGTCATCGGAACGAAAAACCCGGCGCCTGAACAGCGCCGGGTCATTTGTTTCTCCGATACCCTTACCCGGTAATCAGGCCTTGTTTTCCAGCGCGTCCGGCCATGCCGTCGGGTCGGTGTCGAGGTCCGGGAACTTCTTCGGATCGAAGACCGGCATCTTGACGCCCGCCTTCAGCTGCGCGCGGAAATCGTTGATCAGCCGGAGCGCCGTCGGGAACATCATGGTGATCGCCAGCAGGTTGACCACGGCCAGGATGCCCATCATCGGATCGGAGAAATCGAACACCGAGGTGGCACCCGGTGCCACCGAGCCGATGAAGACGATGGCAAGAACCGCGATGCGCAGCACATGCGGAGCGATCGGGTTCTTCGTCATGAAATTCAGCGCGTTCTCGCCGAGATAGTAGTTGTACATGATCGACGAGAACGAGAACAGGAAGATCGCCCCGGTCAGGAAGTACTGGGCCCAGCTGCCGACGTGATCGACGAGGCTCTGTTGGGTGAGGATGACGCCGTCCACGCCTTCCGCACCCGGCTGGTAGACGTCGCCGAGCAGGATGATGAAGGCCGTGCACGAGCAGACGATGATCGTGTCGATGAACACCGAGAAGCTCTGGGTGATGCCCTGGCTGACCGGATGACGGACATAGGCGGTCGCCGCAACGTTCGGCGCCGAACCGAGGCCGGCTTCGTTGGAGAACAGGCCACGGCGAAGTCCGTTGGAAATCGCAGCCCCCATGCCGCCGGCCACCGCCTCGCGGAAACCGAAGGCATTGGTGACGATATCCCAGATGACGGCCGGGATGCCGGTGATGTTCAGAACCAGAACCAGAAGCGCCATGCCGATATAGCCGAAGGCCATGATCGGAATGATGACATCGGCGGCCTTGGCAATGCGCCGGATGCCGCCATACACGATGGCGCCGGTGGCAATGACGAGGAAGATGCCGGTGGCAAAGCGCGGAATGCCGAGACTGTCGGCCGCGGCACCCGCGACGGTGTTGCCCTGGAAGGCGTTGAAACCGATGGCAAAGGACGCAATCAGGCAGATCGCGTAGATGATGGCCAGCCAGCGATAATTGGGGCCCAGACCATGGATGATCGCCTGCGCCGGGCCGCCGCGATAATCGCCTTCGTCCGTCGTGCGCTTGAAGACCTGCGCCAGCGTCGCCTCGATCAGCCCGGAACACATGCCGACCAGGGCGATTGCCCACATCCAGAAGACGGCGCCGGGTCCGCCGGCGGTGATCGCCACCGCCACGCCGGCGATATTGCCGCCGCCGACACGTCCGCCGACCGAGACAAGCAAGGCCTCACGGGCGCTGATCTTCGTCGGATCGGCGTCCTCGTCGCCGCGCAGCACGCGGAACATGCGGGTGAAGAAGCGGAATTGCACGAAGCCGCTGGCGATCGTGAAAAACACGCCCAGAACGACGAGGAACGGAACGAGTGCCCAGCCCCATGTCAGGTCGTTGATGACGGTGAAAATGGCGTTGAAGAAATCCATACGCGTGTCCCCTTGCAGCAAAATTCCCACGGACGCACGACGTTATCGCCGCGCGCTTCGCAACCCGGTTCAGATTTGGGATCCCTCATGCAAGCCGCCCGCAGGCAGAACGGACGCTTGCACCTCTTGGGTGACCGTAATTGCGAAATTGGCAATCGGCAAGAAGTAATGGACTTTGTTCAGATATTCGCACCATCGGCGGTTGATCCAACTCTCGCCGTCATCCGCATGAATGATGGCATTCTTCTCTTGACGGATTTCAAAAATGATGCGATTTTCACAATAATTCTGATATAAATATAACAATTGCGCCATATGGACCGTAGCGCACAGGGAGAAACGACGTGGCAATCGCTGCAGCAAGGCAAGACATTGCGGCCGCCGCCAATCATGGCTGGCCGCGCAACGAGGGCATCCCGCTCGACACCGGATGGGTCGCCGAACAACGCGTCAACCTGTCGGCCGGCGAGCGCCGCGTCGCGACGCTGCCCGGCCGGCGGACGGTGAAGAAGGACGCGCAGGCGGCCTGGCTCCTGAAGGCCGTGACCTGCATCGACCTGACGACGCTGAACGGCGACGATACGGCCGGCCGCGTCGAACGCCTCTGCGCCAAGGCGGCCAACCCGATCCGCGGCGACATCCTCCAGGCGCTCGGCATGGGCGACCGGCGGATCACCACCGGTGCGATCTGCGTCTATCACCGCTTCGTCAAGACGGCCGTCAATGCCCTCGACGGCACCGGCATTCCGGTCGCCGCGGTTTCGACCGGCTTTCCCGCCGGCCTCATCCCGCACGAGCTGAAGCTCAAGGAGATCGAGGCCTCCGTTCGCGATGGCGCCAAGGAGATCGACATCGTCATTACCCGTGAGCACGTTCTGACCGGCAACTGGCAGGCGCTCTACGACGAGATGCGCGACTTCCGCGCCGCGTGCGGCGATGCGCATGTGAAGGCGATCCTTGCGACCGGCGACCTGAAGACGCTGCGCAACGTTGCCCGCGCCTCGCTCGTCTGCATGATGGCCGGCGCCGACTTCATCAAGACCTCGACCGGCAAGGAAGGCGTCAACGCGACCCTGCTCGTCACGCTGGTCATGCTCCGGATGATCCGCGCCTATGAGGAAGCGACCGGATTCAAGGTCGGCTACAAGCCCGCGGGCGGCATTTCGACGGCCAAGGACGTCCTGAACTACCAGTTCCTGATGAAGGAGGAGCTTGGCCGCGAATGGCTGGAGCCGGATCTGTTCCGCATCGGCGCCTCCAGCCTTCTCGCCGATATCGAGCGCCAGCTCGAACACCACGTCACGGGCGCCTATTCCGCCTTCAACAGACACCCGATCGGATGATGCGATGAGTGTAGCAAGCTATTTTGACGACATGTCCTACGGACCCGCTCCCGAAGCCGACACCGAAGCCCGCGACTGGCTGAAGCGCCACGAGGCGACGTTCGGCCACTTCATCAACGGCTCTTTCGTTTCCTCCGCCTCCGGCAAGAGCATCGAGACGTTCGAGCCCGCAACCGGCGCCCGTCTTGCCAGGCTCGCCAAGGGCGACAGGCAGGACGTCGACGCCGCCGTTGCCGCTGCCCGCAAGGCTCAAGGCCCCTGGGCAAAACTTCCCGGCCATGCCCGCGCCCGCCATCTCTATGCGCTCGCCCGCATGATCCAGCGCCATGCGCGGCTCATCGCCGTCGTCGAGGCGATCGACAACGGCAAGCCGATCCGCGAGACGCGCGACATCGACATTCCGCTCGCCGCCCGGCATTTCTACCACCATGCCGGCTGGGCGCAGCTGATGGAGACGGAGTTTGCCGACCAGCAGCCGGTCGGCGTCATCGGCCAGATCATCCCGTGGAACTTCCCGTTCCTGATGCTCGCCTGGAAGGTCGCGCCGGCGCTCGCGCTCGGCAACACCGTTGTCCTAAAGCCAGCCGAATTCACCTCGCTGACCGCACTGCTGTTTGCCGAACTGGCCGCTGCCGCCGGCCTGCCGGCGGGCGTGCTGAACGTCGTCACCGGGGAAGGGGAGACGGGGGCGCTGATCGTCGAGCATGAGGGGGTCGACAAGATCGCCTTCACGGGTTCCACCGATGTCGGCCGTCTGATCCGCGAAAAGACGGCCGGCTCCGGCAAGTCGCTGACGCTGGAGCTCGGTGGCAAGTCGCCCTTCATCGTCTTCGACGACGCCGATATCGACGCCGCCGTCGAGGGCGTGGTCGACGCCATCTGGTTCAACCAGGGCCAAGTCTGCTGCGCCGGTTCGCGCATCCTCGTGCAGGAGGGCATCGCCGACACGTTCCATGCCCGGCTGAAGCGCCGCATGCAGACGCTTCGCGTCGGTCAGCCGCTCGACAAATGCATCGACATGGGCGCGATCGTTGCCCCCGTGCAATTGGAGCGTATTCGGTCGATGGTGGAGCAGGGCGTCGCCGACGGCGCGGAGCTGCACCAGGCCGAAATCGACCTGCCGGAAAAGGGCTCCTTCTTCCGCCCGACCCTGCTTGCCAAGGTGCCGACGGCTTCGATCGTCGCGACCGAGGAAATCTTCGGTCCGGTTGCCGTATCGATGACCTTCCGCACGCCGGACGAGGCAATCCAGCTGGCCAACCACTCGCGCTACGGGCTTGCCGCCTCGATCTGGAGCGAGACGATCGGTCTGGCGCTCTACGTCGCCGCCAAGCTTGCGGCCGGCGTCGTCTGGGTCAACGCCACCAATCTCTTCGATGCGGCGGCCGGTTTCGGCGGCAAGAAGGAATCCGGTTTCGGCCGGGAGGGCGGCAAGGAAGGCTGCTACGAATACTTGAAGCCGAAGGCCTGGGCGAACCTCAAGGCCCGCGGCGAAACGGCGGTGCCGGCGCTGCGTCCTGTGACCAACGAGTTCGCGGCACCGCTGATCGACCGCACCGCCAAGCTCTTCATCGGCGGCAAGCAGGCGCGGCCGGACGGCAATTATTCACGGGCGATCGTTTCGCCGAAGGGCAAGCTCGTCGGCGAAGTCGGCGAGGGCAACCGCAAGGACATCCGCAACGCGGTGGCCGCTGCGGTGAAGGCGTCCGGCTGGGCATCGGCGACCGCGCACAACCGCGCGCAGATTCTCTACTATATCGGCGAAAACCTCTCGGCCCGCGCCGACGAGTTTTCCGCTCGCATCGCCGCCCAGACCGGCCGCTCGGCATCGTCGGTGAGCGCCGAAGTGGAGGCCGCGATTGCCCGGCTCTTCACCTATGGCGCCTGGGCCGACAAGTATGAAGGCGCCATCCACCAGCCGCCGCTGCGCGGCGTGACACTCGCCATGCCGGAACCGCAGGGCGTCGTCGGCGTCATCGCGCCGCCGGAAGCGCCGCTCCTTGGCCTCATCAGCCTCGTGGCGCCGCTGATCGCCGTCGGCAACCGCGTCGTCGCCGTGCCGAGCGAAGCCTATCCGCTGTCGGCAACCGACTTCTATTCGGTGCTGGAAACCTCCGACGTGCCGGCCGGCGTCGTCAATATCGTCACCGGCTCCGCGCTCGATCTGGCAAAAACGCTCGCCGCCCATGACGAGGTCGACGCGCTCTGGGCGTTCGGCTCGGCAGAGCTGGCAAAGACCGTCGAAAAGCTCTCCGCCGGCAACCTGAAGCGCATCTTCACCGACAACGGCAAGGCGATCGACTGGACGAACCCGGCCCAGGCCGAAGGCCCCATGTTCCTGCGCAAGGCAACGGACGTCAAGAACATCTGGATCCCGTACGGCGAGTGATCTCGCTGTACGGGAACAGGCGTCGCATAGGCTGGACTGGATTGGTTCCATAATTCAGATTATGCGATCAAAGCCCTGTAAGGGCTATCTAGTATTGCGACAGTTGGGCCAGTTAAAGATGAGACATTCCTTGCTCTTCAGGCTGAAGAAAGCCAACATTGGGGGCACGGATGACCAAGAATAAGCATCTGCTGATCGTACTGGTCATCCTGGCATTTTTGCCGCAAGCCTTGTATTTCGTCGGCATGCCGCGTTCATTTTGGCTGGGTGCAACATTCCTTGCTCTTAACCTAATCGTCAGCGCCTATGGCGCGATCGAGCGTCAATATCGCCCTGCGTGGGTGATTTATGGCGCATCATGCATCGTCACATTTGCCCTCTCCGGAATGGCCAGCCCGATTAGCCTGCTTCTCGTCTTGCTAATGTAGATCTCGTTTCAAAGCTGAGCCGCAAACAGCGGTTGCGAAATCGCAGCAAGCTCGCAATTGTCGCCTGACAATCAACCGAGCCCCGATTCTTCATGAAATTTGAGAAGTTTTTCATTCCAAGCGGTGAGCGGGACATCCGGCTGGAAGTCGTCTCGGCCAGGCCCGTTCATGACGGGCCACTCCCCACGATTGTCTTCAATCACGGTTCCACGGGGCGCGGGCAGAACAAGGCGTTCTACAGGCGAACGGTGAGCCCGGCAGTCGTTGCGAACTATTTCCTCGAGCGCGGATGGATGACGCTTTTCCCACAGCGCCGTGGCCGAGGAAAATCAGGTGGAGACTATGGTGAAGGTCTGGCCGTCGACGGCTCCGGCTATTCCTGCGATGCCGACATCGCCATTGCCGGCTTCGAGCGTGCGGTCGAGGATATGGACGCGGTTCTCCGCCATCTGAAAGAACGGCCGGACGTCGACAAGGACCGGATCGTCATCGGCGGTGTTTCGCGCGGCGGCATCCTGTCGATTGCCTATGCCGGCATGCGACCGGGCACATTCCGGGGCGCGATCAATTTCAATGGCGGCTGGCTCGGCAGAGCGTGCCCAAGCCATGAAACCGTCAATCCGCGCCTATTCGAACGCGGCGCCGCCTCCGGCATCCCGACACTCTGGCTGCATGGCAGCTACGACCAATATTATCGCATCAGTCATTGCAGGGGCAATTTCCAGACGTTCCTGTCGGCTGGCGGACAAGGCACATTCGTAGCCGCTCCCATGGGGCACGCGCTGATGTTCAAGCCAGCGCTCTGGGAGTCCCATGTCGATCAATACATGGACGGCATTGCCAGTTCACGTTCACCCTGAAGGGCGATCCGGCCCTCAGATCTGCTTGGGCTTCTTCAGCCCCAGACGGTATTCGCGCCAGACGGTGAACAGGCCCGCGCCGACGACGATGATGGCGCCGAGGATCATGTTCCAGGTGACGGTTTCACCAAAGACGGAAACGGCGATCAGGACGCCGAAGACGAGCTGGAGGTAGGTGAGAGGCTGGACCTCGACGGCGCTGAGCTCGCCATAGGCCTTGATCAAGAGGAAATGGCTGAGCGTGCCGCAGATGCAGAGCGCCGCCATGAACGGCCAGTCCTCCGTCCGGATCGGCGTCCAGTAGAACGGGCCGACCAGCGTGATGGCCACCGCACCCGCGACGCCGGCATAGAAGACGCTGGTGACCGCGCTGTCGTGACGGCTGACGGCGCGCGTGGCGATGCCGTAGAGCGCATACATAAAGCTTGCGACCAGCGGCAGGAGCAAAGTGATGTCGAAGCGGACATTGGTCGGATTGAGCAGCACCATGACCCCGATCAGGCCGATGACGACGGCGGCACCGCGTCGCCAGCCGACCTTCTCGCCCAGAAGCGGGATCGACAATATGGTGACGAGCAGCGGCGTGACCTGAAGGATCGCCTGCGACATGGCGAGCCCGGCGGTGGTGAATGCGAAGATGACGACGACGATCTCGCTCGACAGGATGACCCCGCGGAAGATCTGTAGCAGCGGCCGTTTCGTGACCACCGCCTTTCTCAAGCCCTGGCGGGAATAGGCGGCAAAGACGGTGACGAAGACCGCGAAGGCCCAGAAGCGGATCATGGTGACCATGATCGGCGGGTATTTTGCGCCGAGATACTTCGAAAACGCATCCTGAACGGCAAAGATCGTCACGGCGGAGAGAACGTAGAGATAACCGATCGTCTTGCTGTTCATGGGGGAAATCTGGGCTTTGCGGGTTGGATGCGGCAGGCGGAGGAGCTTTGTGCCAAGTCTTCGCCGCTGTCCAGCGAAAGTATGGCTGACGAACCAATTATTCGCCGGCGTCCGCCGCTGGATCGCCCTCCCCGCCCTCACCCGGATCGGCATCATCGGCGGCTGCGGCGAGCGCATGCCGGCTCAAGAGGCCCGCATCCTCCAGCGCCTCGATATCGGGAAGATCGCGCAACGTCGAAAAGCCGAAGGCGGAGAGGAAATGGCGCGTCGTGACATAGGTATAGGGCGCACCGGGCGTCGGGCTGCGCGGACCGGACCCGATGAAGCCGGCAGATCGCAGAGCGCCGATCATGTCGCGGCTGACCTCGCGCCCGAAGATGCGAGAGAGTTCGGCACGGGTGACCGGCTGGAAATAGCCGATCGCCATCAGCACCCCCGCCTCGAAGTCCGAAAGACTTGCCGGCAGCGGACGCGTCGGCACGCTTGCGGCCCGCACGGCGGCGCCGTAGCCGCCCCGGGTGCGGTGATGAAAGCCGCCGGCAACGGAGACGATGTCGTAGGGCCTGCCCTTCAGATCCTCGCGCAGGTCGTCGATCAGGAGATCGATGCTGCAGCCTTCGCCGACGACGCGGGCCAGAACGTCGCGGGTGACCGGCTCGGCGGAGGCGAAGATGACGGCTTCCACCCGCATCATCCATTCGCGCCACCGCGCCTCCGGCGGCAAGTCGGCGAGCTCGCGATCGATCAGCGGCTCATCGCCGCCGCTCTTCCTTCCGCTCCGCTGCGCCCGCATGCCGCTTGCCCCCGCCATCGCTACAAACCGTAAATGCGGAAGCTGGTGCGGCCGGAAAGCTCGCGCACGCCGCCGAGCGTCTCCAGCCGCTCGAACAGCCGCCTTGCCGCCCAGCGCGACAGGTTGGCGCCGGGCGCGGCAGCGGACACGGCATCGTCCGAGAAGAGCTGCCGGACCACCGTCTCGCCACCCTTGGTGCGCACCTTCGGGGCGATGGCGGCGAGCCTTTCCGCGCGACGGGCGATATCGGCGGCCAGTTGCAGCGCCTCGCCGCCGCCTTTCGAAATCGCCAGGAACACGGCACGGGCAAAGGCCGGCTCTCCGGGGGCGACACGGCCCCTGCCGCCAAGCGTGCGAAAGGCCGGTCCGTAACGCTCGGCCATCAGCAGCGGCACAGGCCGCGCCCAGCCCAGCTTGCGGGCGACCATCCAGTCGGCAAGCCACCAGGCGAGGACTTCGGCATCCGGCCGCATGCCGATGAGGCGCTGGACAAGCTCGGCGGCCACGAAAGGTGCCGGGCGCCGCGACTGGGCCATCTCCTCCACGAGGTCGACGATCGCACCCAGATCGCCCTGCGCCAGACCGAGATCATGGCAGAGTTCGCCGAGTTCCTTGCTACCAAGCCGAACGGATTCTCCGGCAAGCCGCCTGTAGGCGACGAAGATGGAGCCGGCCGGGCCTGGATCATCACAGGGCGCGCAGAGGAGCACGGCATCGCGCAAGGCATCCTCGTCTTCCCCCCTCCCCGCAAGGCGCACGGCGGAGGCGGCGCATTTCAGCGCCAGGCGGGCGCGCCAGCAGCCGGCCCAGTAGGGGTCGGCACGCACCAGCGCATCGAGCCCGGCAAGCGCGGATCCTGCCAGAAAGGCAGCTTCCGCCTCGCTCTCGACGCCGGCCACGGCGGTTGCCCAGCGCGGCAATAGCTGCACCGGTGTGGCCTGATCGGGCATGGGAAGCGCACGCGAATCCATGGGCTGGAGCGTAATGCAGGCGTGCGCTTTGCGCCATGCGGCGGATCGAGAACTGCACAGGCTTGTGTGCCTTTCAGGTCTTCAGGCCCGGATGCGTCTGCGGCGTCATATGCTCGCGGCAATGGTCGGCAAAGGCGCGCACGGTGACCGTGGTCCGGGCGTCGGCCGACGTCAGGAGACCGAGCTTGAGCGGCGGCAGCGCGTCGCGGATCGCCACATGGCGCAATGGCTTGCCGTCGGCGGAAAACGTGTTGGCGTAGCGGATGTTGATGATCGCGTAGCCGAAGCCGTTGGCGACCAGCGATCGCATCACCTCCATGTCGCGCGTGCGCTCGGTGATCATCGGAGTGATGCCTGCGCCGGCAAAGAGCGACAGGAAATAGGCGGAGGAATGCGGCAGGTCGAGCAGCACCATTGGGTGCCCCTGTAGCTCGGCAAGCCACACGCTCTCGCGCCCGGCCAGCGGATGGTCGGCGGCCATCAGCACATAGGGCGGCAGGTCGAAGAGTGGTTCGAAGACGATATCGTCCGGGATGCTGAGCGCATAGCTCAGCGCCATGTCGAGTTCCGCATCCCGCAGCCCCTGCAGGACGCCCTCCTGATCGCGCTCCAGCTGGTGAAACTGCACGTCGGGGAAGCGGGTGCAGAAACCGCGCCTCAAATGCGGCATGACGACCTGCGCGAAGGTCAACAGGCAGCCGACGTTGAGCGGGCCCTGCACGCGGCCGGTCATCTCCCGCGCCATAACATTGAGCTTCTCGGCTTCGGCGAGAACCGCCCGCGCCTGTTCCATGAAAGTGCGGCCCGCCTGGCTGAGCTTCAGCCCGTGGGCATGCTTGCGGGCAAACAGCTGCAGGCCGAACTCGTCTTCGATACCGGCAATTGCGGTGGAAATCGACGGCGATGAGACGTTGACCTTCTCGGCGGCGCGGGCGATCGAACCCTCCTCGCCGACGGCCACGAAATATTCCAGCTGGCGAAGGGTTATGCGCGAGGGAATGACGGCCTCCTGCCGATGTCTGCTTCGGGAAAAGCTAAGCCAATCGGCAGGCAAGCGTCAAGAAAGGCGAATACGCCTCACTCGTCTCCCGGCACGTTGTAGGATGGCGCCTCGCGCGGGTCGAGGGCGCGCTGGATGTAGGCGGCAAGCTGCGGCTTGTAAATGTCCCAGGCGGTCGCGATGTTTTCGATCGGGCAATCCTCGGTCCAGTCGCAGCGCAGGTCCGCGACCGGCCAGCTGACCTTGTCGACGATCAGCATGCCGGCCGAATGCACCGGCCCGGCCTCGCCGCCGGCGGCAACGCCCGCCCGCATGGCGGCAATCAGCCGGTCACCGATATGGCCGGAGGACGCGAGAAAGCCGTCGACGATCGCCTGCGGCACGCCGGCATCCTTCAGGAGATTGCCGCCGGAGGCGACATTTTCCGCCTTCGCCTCCGACCAGATGCCGAGCGCCTTGTCGCCGGAATGGATCGCCGTGCGGCCCTGTCCATCAACCGCCAGCACCTGCCGGTACTCGATGAACTTGCCGCGCTTCCGGATCTCGGCGATCGCCTCGTCCGCAGACATACCTCCGGCCATCAGGTCGAGCGCCAGCGGACCCAACGTCGGGTCGGTGACGTTCTGGCTCGCGACGGCGCCCACCCCGGCGCGCGCATAGGCGCAGCGCGCGGCGACCGCCGGCGAGGAGGAGGAAATCGCCATGCCGAACATGCCAGTCTCAGCGCAGCGGGCAACGAGGGAGAAGGTCATCGCCTCACTCCGGAATGACGGCGGTGCCGTCGATTTCCACCAGCCAGTCCGGCCGGGCGAGCGCACTGACGACGAGGCCGGTCGAGACCGGATACACGCCCTTGATGTATTCGCCCATCGTCCGGTAGACGGCCTCGCGGTGGCGCACATCGGTGATGTAGACGACGACCTTGACCAGATGCTCCATAGAACCACCGGCCTCTTCCAGAAGCTGCCTGATGTTCTGCATGACCTTGTGGGTCTGCTCGGCCGGATCGTGGCTGTCGATGTTCTTGAACGTGTCGAGGTCCTGCGGGCACTGGCCGCGCAGATAGACGGTGCGGCCGCCCTGCGTGACGACCGCCTGGCAGAGATCATTGTCGAGCTTCTGCTCGGGATAGGTGTCGCGAGTGTTGAATTTGCGGATGCGGTTATGCACCATCGGGGGTCTCCATGCGATCGGCTGTGGCGGATAGGCTCGGCCCGAAGGCCGTTATGGCAGATTTCGGTGATTGAGGTCAGTCCTGCAGTGCCGGCTCGGCGGGTTTTGATTGCCCGGACGCGGCCCTGTGATACTGCATGTAGCTGTGCTGGATGGCGATCTGGTCGGCCAGGAACTTGGCATCGTGCCAGACGCCCCAGATGAAGCTCGAGCCGCGGCGCGACTGCCATGGCAGCCCGAGGAAATAGATGCCCGGCTCACGCGAGACGCCACGCTGATGCAGCGGGTTGCCCCTGGCATCGAACGTATCGACCTTCAGCCAGCTGTAGTCGGCGGAAAAGCCGGTGGCCCAGATGACCGACGCGATGCCGGCTTCGGCAATGTCGAGTTCCAGGATCGGATCGGTCATACAGGCGGGATCGGCCGCAATCCTCCGGGCCTCCGGCTCTTCCGGCAGGTCGAGCCCGTTGCGCTCGACATAGGCGTCCGCCTCGTCGAGCAGTGCCAGATAATTGGCGTCGCCGGCGCGGATGTTGTCGGAGAGATCGTCGGCGAAGGTCAGCCGGCCATTGGCGAAGGTCTGGGTGCGCCCGACCAGCGTCATGCCCTCGCCCGCCAGCCGGCGGAAGTCGATCGTCTCGCCGCCACGCGCGCCGCTGACTGCGATGGTGACATGCTCCAGGCCGGGCTGCGATTGCAGGTCCCACTTGCCGAGCACGCCGAGCCACCAGACGAAATCGCGGCCACGATAGGCGCGCGGCGGACGGCCATGCGGGCCGACGGAGAGATAGACGCGACGCCCGGCGTGCCGCAACTCGTCGGCGATCTGGGTGCCGGACGATCCGGCGCCGACGACCAGAACGGCGCCGTCCGGCAATTGCTCGGGATTGCGGTAGGCCGACGAGTGGATCTGCATCAGCCCGGCATCGTCCGGGATAAGCTTCGGGATGATCGGCGTCTGGAACGCGCCGGTTGCGGCGACCACATGGCGCGCCTCGATGACCCCGTCCGAGGTCTCCACCCGAAAGCCCGCGCGACCGGAAAGGCGTTCGACGGACTTGACCTCGACGCCGCAACGCACCGGCGCATCGATCATCTCGGCATAGGCGACGAAATAGTCCGCAACGCCTTCCTTGCCGACAAAGACTTCGGGATCACCGGAAAATGTCAGTCCCGGAAAGCGGTCATGCCAGGCGGGACCGTTGGCAACCAGCGAATCCCAGCGCTCGGAACGCCAGCGCTCGGCGATCCGTGACCGCTCGAGCACGAGATGCGAGATGCCGTGCTTGCCGAGATGCTCGCTCATCGCGATGCCTGCCTGGCCGGCACCGACGACCACCGTATCCACCTGCTCTACAGCCATTGCGACGTCCTTTTCCAAAAACTTTATAAAGCGCATCTTGCGCCTCTCGGAATTCGGATAAAAGTACGAAATTCCTGCCCCTGGCTTAGGTAAAGACTAACTCATTCAGTCTCAGGCAATAGCTCAAGGTGAACCGGATCGCGCCGGCTTTTCGCTGCCGTGGCGCAACTTGTCGATGTTGGCGACGAGATCGCTGAAGCGGTCTCCCTGCACGGCGATATGGCCGCGCAGACGCTTGCGCGCCTCTTCCTCCTCGCCGGCGAGAATGGCGTCGATGATCTTCCGGTGCTCGTCGAAGGAGATCTTCATCCGGTTTCGGACGCGGAGCTGCAGGCGCCGGTAGGGCCGCAAGCGCCGATGCAGGGCGATGCACTGATCCTTGAGGAAACCGCTGTGGCTGGCGTCATAGATGGCGTTATGGAAGACCTCGTTCTCGTAATAATAGGCGTCCGTATCCTCGCTCAGTGCCGCCTCCTCGCAGCGCGCATGGGCGGCCAGCAGCGCCTCGCGGTCCTCGACCGTATGGCGGCGGGCGGCGAGCGCGCCGGCCATGCCTTCGAGCTCCGCCATCACGTCAAACATCTCGAAGACATATTGCGGTCCGGGATCGACGACGACGGCGCCACGCCGCGGGCGGATCTCGATGAGACCGATGGCGCTCAGTTGCATCAGCGCCTCGCGGATCGGCGTGCGGGACACGCCGAAGCGGTTGGCGAGCTGGGTTTCGTCCAGACGTTCCCCCGGCTCAAACTCTCCGGTGACGATGCCATTCTCGATGTCGTCGCGCAGTTTGTGAAAGGTACTTCTGTCGCTCATACCGCCCCTCCGCGTACAAGAATTGCCTTCTTGTATACAAGATTATTGACATCGTACGCAAGATGACATCATCATCCAGCCCAGTCCGGCGGGGAGGCCGGATCCAAGGGAGGATACTCATGAAAAATTTCACTCGCATGCTCAAGCTCGGTGTCGTTATTGCCGCTGGAGCGCTGACCGCATTTTCCGCCCAGGCGGAAACCATCCTGAAGGCGTCGCACCAGTTTCCGGGCGGCAAGGGCGACATCCGCGACGAGATGGTGCAGATGATCGCCAAGGAAGTCGCCGCCGCCAATGTCGACCTCACCATCCAGGTGTTTCCGGGCGCATCGCTCTACAAGCCGAACGACCAGTGGAATGCGCTGACGCGCGGCCTGCTCGACATGACGTCGTTCCCGCTGGACTACGCGTCCGGCCGTCATCCGGAATTTTCGGCGACGCTGATGCCGGGCCTCGTCGGCAATTTCGACCGCGCCATGCGGCTCAATGATTCCCCCTTCATGGCGGACATCAAGAAGATCATCGAAGACCAGGGCGCCATGGTGATTTCCGACGCCTGGCTGTCGGGCGCCTTCGCCTCGAAGAAGAACTGCATCACCTCGCCCGATACGATCAAGGGCCAGGTGATCCGCGCCGCCGGTCCGGCGTTCGAGGAAATGCTGGCGGCCGCCGGTGCCTCCATCGCATCCATGCCGTCGTCGGAAATCTACAGCGGCATGCAGACCGGCGTTCTCGACGCCGCCAACACCTCGTCGGCGAGCTTCGTCTCCTACCGGCTCTACGAACAGGCGAAATGCCTGACGGCGCCGGGCGAAAACGCGCTCTGGTTCATGTACGAGCCGGTGCTGATCTCGAAGAAGACCTTCGACGGCCTGACGCCCGACCAACAGAAGGCGATCCTGGCGGCCGGCGAAAAGGCCGAGGCCTTCTTCAACGAGGAAGTCCGCAAGGGCGACCAGTTGATGATCGACACCTACAAGAAGGCCGGTGTCGAGGTCGTGGAAATGTCGAAGTCGGATTACGACGCCTGGCTCGAGATCGCCAAGCAGTCCGCCTACAAGAACTTTGCCGAGAAAGTGCCGAATGGCCAGAAGCTGATCGACGAGGCGCTGGCCGTCAAGTGATCAGGGATTTCAGCACGGGGCGGCGCGCAAGCGTCGCCCTTTTCTCATTCGAACCGGGGGAAACTCCATGGTAAAGGCCTATATCCGGGCCGTCGGCCAGATTTCGCGCCTGTTTGCGCTGATATCGACGGGCCTCCTGATCGCCGCCATGCTGGTCGTCTGTCAGATGATCCTGATGCGCTACGTCTTTGCTTGGCCGACGATCTGGCAGACCGATTTCGTCGTCTTCGCGGCGACCGACGCGATCTTTTTCGGCGCGCCCTACGTGCTTCTGACCGGTGGCCATGTCGGCGTCGACGTCGTCGAGATGATGGTCAGCAGTCCGGCCCGCCGCCGGCTGCAGCTTGTCGGCAGCCTGTTCGGCCTCATATTCTGTGCGGTGATGCTCGTCGCCGGCTGGATCCAGTTTCATGATGCCTGGGCCGGCAACTGGAAGCATTCAAGCGTCTGGGCGCCACCGCTGTGGATCCCGCTCCTCGGCCTGCCCGTCGGTTTCGGCCTGCTCTGCCTGCAATATATCGCCAAGATTCTCGCCCTCGTGACCGGCCATGCCGAAGACCACGCGGGCCACGCCGCTCCAGCCACGGAGACCACGCCATGAGCCCCGCACTTGCCGGTACCCTGATGATCGTTGCGCTGTTCGTGCTGCTCGGCACCGGCATGCCGATCGCCTTCGCACTCGGGCTTGCCGCCGTCGTCGCGCTCTATTTCCAGAGCGGCCTCGACATCTTCTACGTGCTCGGCGACACGATGTTTTCCGGTATCGCCAACCTCGCCTATGTGTCGATCCCGATGTTCGTGCTGATGGGCGCTGCGGTCGCCTCCTCGCCGGCCGGTTCCGACCTTTATACCGCCCTCGACCGCTGGCTGAACCGCGTGCCGGGCGGTCTGGTTCTCTCCAATATCGGCGCCTGCGCGCTGTTTTCCGGCATGACCGGCTCGTCGCCCGCCACCTGCGCTGCGATCGGCAAGATGGGCATTCCGGAAATGCTCAACCGCGGCTATCCGAATTCGGTTGCCACCGGCTCGATTGCCGCCGGCGGCACGCTCGGCATCCTCATTCCGCCCTCCGTGACGCTGATCGTCTACGGCATCGCCACGGAAACCTCGATCGGCCGGCTGTTCATGGCCGGCGTCATCCCCGGCATCATGCTGACGGCGATGTTCATGGCCTGGGCGATCATCGACTGCAAGCGCAAGGGCTACGTCTTCGATACGGACGGACTGCGCTACACGATGAAGCAGCGCTTCCAGGCCCTGCCGCGGATCATGCCCTTCATGCTGATCATCGCCGGCACGCTCTATGTGCTCTATGGCGGCATTGCCACGCCGTCGGAAGCCGCCGGCGCCGGCGCGCTGCTAACCCTTCTGGTCGTCGTGATCGCCTACCGATTGTTCCGCTTCAAGCCGGTCGCTCATATCTTCTCGTCGGCGATGCGCGAGAGCGTGATGATCATGATGATCATGGCCGCCGCCGAACTCTTCGCCTTCGCGCTGTCGTCGCTGTTCATCACCCAGTCGATCGCCGGCTACATCGCCGATCTCGAGGTCAACCGCTGGGTGCTGCTGGCGATCATCAACGTCTTCCTCCTGGTCTGCGGCATGTTCCTGCCGCCGGTCGCCGTCATCGTCATGACCGCGCCGATGCTCTTCCCGATCATCACCCAGGCGGGCTTCGACCCCTACTGGTTCGCGATCATCCTGACGATCAACATGGAAGTCGGACTGATCACCCCGCCGATCGGGCTCAACCTGTTCGTCATCAACGCCATCGCGCCGAAAGTTCCGACAAGGGATATCCTCTGGGGCGCACTGCCCTATGTGATCGTGATGTTCATAGCCATCCTGATCCTGTGCATCTTCCCCGGGATCGCCACATGGCTGCCCAACCAGATGCTAGGAGCCGCATGATGAACACGACCTCCTTTTTCGGTGACATGCTGCAGACCATTGCCGACCGTGGCCGCAAGCTGCTTTCGGCGAACCCGCGCGACGACGGCGCCGATACCGTCGCCGCCATGGAAGCACTCTGCGAAACGCTGATCTCGAGCCGGGGCGAAGCCTCCGGCATGGCCTTGGCGAACGATGTCCTGTCCTACTGGAACCGCCTCGACGCGGATCGGCAGCGCGCCTTCATGCAGGTGCTGCTCGACCATTTCGGACCGAAATCGGAGAGGCTGGAAAAGGCGATCGATGCCTACCGGAAGGAGCCGACGCCGGCCGCCCTCCTCGAACTGCATGTCGCCGCCGAACCGAGACGGCAGGAACTGATCCGCCGCTTCAACCTCGCCCCGAACGGCATCGCCACGCTGGTGCGCATGCGCGAGACGCTGTTGAAGCTGAAGGCCGACAATCCGGATTTGGAGGCGGTGGACGCGGATTTCGCCCATCTCTTCTCGTCCTGGTTCAACCGCGGCTTCCTGATGCTGAAGCCGATCAGCTGGTCGACGCCGGCCGATATCCTGGAAAAGATCATCCGCTACGAGGCGGTCCACCATATCGGCGGCTGGGACGAACTGCGGCTGCGGCTGGCGCCCGAAGACCGGCGCTGCTTCGCCTTCTTCCATCCGCAGCTTGCAGATGATCCGCTGATCTTCGTCGAGGTGGCGCTGACGCGCGACATTCCCGGCACCATCGCCGATCTGCTGCGCGAGGACCGCGTGCCGATCAAGGCGGCGGACGCGACGACGGCGGTGTTCTATTCCATTTCCAACTGCCAGGACGGGCTGCGCGGCATCTCGTTCGGCAATTTCCTGATCAAGCAGGTGGTCGAGGACCTGAAGCGTGACCTGCCGAAGCTCGATACCTTCGTGACGCTGTCGCCGGTCCCCGGCTTTGCCGACTGGCTGGCGCACGAACGCCGCGCCGAGGCTTCCGATTTCCTCAGCGCCGCCGACAAGGCGAAGCTCCAAGTGCTCGACCAGGAGGGTTGGGCCGACGACGAGGAACTCGCCGCCAAGGTGCAGCCGGTGATGACGGCGGCGGCCGCCTGGTATTTCCTCAAGGCCCGCAATTCGCGTGGCCGCGTGGTCGATCCGGTCGCCCGTTTCCACCTCGGCAACGGCGCGCGTCTGGAGCGGATCAACTTCCTCGGCGACCGCTCGCCGCGGGCCATGCGCCAGTCGCACGGCCTGATGGTCAACTATCTCTACAAGCTCGACGACATCGAGAAGAACCACGAGGCATTCGCCGGCCGCTCGGAGGTCGTCGCATCCCAACCGATCCGCAAACTGGTGCCCGCCGATCGCGGCACCAAGAGCATTATCCCTCTTGCCGGCGGCGCGTCCCCGCAGGGCGAGAAAGAAAAAGGCAGCAAGGAGTTCAGCGCATGAGCAACCATCTATTCGACGCGATCCGCGCCGGCATCAAGCCGGAGGCCCCGTTCATTGAGACGGCATCCGGCGCGACATGGAGCTATGCCGACATGCTGCAGCTTTCCGCGAAGCTCGCCCATGCGCTGGTCAAGCGCGGCGTCGAGCCCGGCGACCGCGTCGCCGTGCAGGTGGAAAAGAGCCCGGAAGCGCTGATGCTCTATCTCGCCTGCGTCCGCGCAGGCGCGATCTACCTGCCGCTCAACACCGCCTATACGCTGGCCGAACTCGAATATTTCATCGGCGACGCCGAGCCGCGCCTCGTGGTCTGCACCCCGAAGGCCAAGGATGGTCTGGAACCGATCGCAGCCGCCAAGGGCGCCGTCGTCGAAACACTGGACGAGAAGGGCGGCGGTAGCCTGATGGCGCTCGCGGCCAACGAAGCCGACGACTTCGACAACATCGAGCGCGGGCCGGACGATCTCGCCGCAATCCTCTACACCTCCGGCACGACGGGCCGCTCCAAGGGCGCGATGCTGTCGCACGACAATCTGCTGTCGAACGCCGCGACGCTGCGCGACTACTGGCGCTTTACCAGCGACGACCGGCTGATCCATGCCCTGCCGATCTTCCACACACATGGCCTGTTCGTCGCCTCGAACGTCATCATGCTGTCGGGCGCATCCATGTATTTCTTGCCGAAGTTCGACGGCGACCAGGCGCTCTCGCTGATGCCGAAGGCGACCGCGATGATGGGCGTGCCGACCTTCTACGTCCGGCTGATCCAGAGCCCGGAGCTGACGCCGGAGCGCACCGCAAGCATGCGGCTCTTCATCTCCGGTTCGGCGCCGCTACTGGCCGAAACCCACCGCCAGTTCGAAGCGATGACCGGGCACCGCATTCTCGAACGCTACGGCATGACCGAGACCAACATGAACACCTCCAATCCCTATGACGGCGAGCGCGTCGCCGGCACCGTCGGCTTCCCGCTGCCGGGCGTCTCGCTGCGGGTGACCGATCCGGAGAGCGGCAAGCCGGTCGCCGACGGCGAGACGGGCATGATCGAGGTGAAGGGCCCGAACGTCTTCCAGGGCTATTGGCGCATGCCGGAAAAGACGGCCTCTGAATTCCGCGCCGACGGCTTCTTCATCACCGGCGACCTCGGCATGGTCGACGAGCGCGGCTATGTCCACATCGTCGGACGCGGCAAGGATCTCGTCATTTCCGGCGGCTACAACATCTATCCCAAGGAAGTCGAGACCGAGATCGACCAGTTGCCCGGCGTCTTCGAGAGCGCCGTCATCGGCGTGGCGCATCCGGATTTCGGCGAGGGCGTGACCGCCGTCGTGGTCCGCAAGCCCGGCGCGACGCTGGAAGAAAAGGACGTGCTCGCCGCCCTGCAGGACCGGCTGGCGCGCTACAAGCAGCCGAAGCGGGTGATTTTCGTCGACGACCTGCCGCGCAACACGATGGGCAAGGTGCAGAAGAACATCCTGCGCCAAACCTATGCCGATCTCTACCAGCCGCAGGGCGCGACGACCGCCTGACGGCTATGACTTCCGTCCTCAGGCTTCCCGAACCAATCGCACAAGGGCGTTCAGCATCAGCTGGGCGCCCTTTTCGATATCCGGCCAGTCGGTGAATTCCTCCGGTGCGTGACTAATGCCGCCGCGGCTTGGCACGAAGATCAGCGCCGAGGGGCAGAAGGCCTGCATGGTCTGGGCGTCGTGACCGGCGCCCGACGGCATCACCTTGTGCGGCAGGCCGAGCGCCTCCGCCTCACCGATGATCAGACGGCATAACCCCTGTTCGAGTTGCGCCGGCGCAATGAAGCTGCGCTCCTCTATCAGCACATGCAGATGGTTGCGCGCGGCGCTGTCGCGGATCGCCCATTCCATGCCCTCGCGCAGCCGGTTCATGACCGCCTCGTCGGTGTCGCGGATGATGACGGTGAACTCCGCCTGGCCGGCGATCGTGTGCGGAAAGTTCGGTTTCAGCTCCACCTTGCCGATGGTGATGCGCGACTGCTTGCCGCCCGCCTCCGCGATCAAACCGGCGATCGCCGCGCCGGTTTCGGCAAGGCCGACGAAGGCATCGGCGCGCAGGTCCATGGGCGTGGTGCCGGAGTGGTTCGCTGCGCCGGTCAGCGTCACGCCGAGAACGCACACGCCGGAAATACCGTCAACGATGCCGACCGACAGACCCTCGCTTTCCAGCACCGGCCCCTGCTCGATATGCAGCTCGACGAAAGCGCGGATGCTGCCGGCATCCCATTTCGCCTCATCGGCGCGTGACGGATCGAGGCCCTGCGCCCGCATGGCGTCAACCAGCCTGATGCCATCCGCGTCAGCAGCCGCCTCGACCCAGCCGGGCGGGAGCTGACCGCTGATCGCCTGCGATCCGAGCATGCCGCCGAAGCGGCCCTCCTCCTCCGAGGTCGCGGCAACCACCAGCGGCACGGCGGGCGTCAGGCCGGCGTCGAGCATGGCGCGGGCGCATTCGAGCGCGACGCAGGCGCCGAGCGAACCATCGAAGGCGCCGCCTTCCGGAACCGTATCGAGATGGGAGCCTGCCATGACGCATAGACCGTCCGCCGGACCGAGCCGGCCGAACAGATTGCCGGCCTGATCGCCGGAGACCTCGAGGCCGGACGCCACCATCTCACCGGCAAACCATTTTCGAACGGCGCTGTCGGCATCGGAGAAGCCGATCCGGTTGTAACCACCGGTCTCGGCATTGAAGCCGAAGCGGTTGACGCCCTCCAGAAGCGTTTTCAGCCTGGCGGAATTGATGGTTGGCGGTTTGCTCGCCATTTGCTGCTCCTCATTTCGGCAACCCTAGATTTATTGCATAAATTAACGGCATGCGGACGCATTGCGCAAATTTATTATAATAAATGCTTGCCCAAAACGGCATTTTACGAATTAATTGCGCAAAGCCAATAAAGAGGGAGAATGCCATGAAGACGCTGCTTGCCGCCGCCCTGACGGCGGCGTCGATGTTATTTGCATCACCGGCACTTTCGCAGACACCGCCAAACGTCCTGATCGTCGGCCAGATCGCCGAGCCGAAATCGCTCGATCCCGCCGCCGACACCGCGGTGAACGACTTCCGCATCCTGGTCAATCTCTATGACGGCCTCGTGCGCTACAAGGACGGGACGCTGGAGGTGGAGCCGTCGCTGGCGACCAGCTGGACGATCTCCGACGATGGCAAGACCTACACGTTCAAGCTGCGCGACGGCGTGAAGTTCCATGACGGCACGCCCTTCAACGCCGAAGCGGTGAAGTTCAATTTCGACCGGATGCTCAAGGAAGACCACCCGTTCCACGACACCGGTCCGTTCCCGCTGTCCTTCTTCTTTTCCACCGTCAGCGAGGTGAAAGTGATCGACGACCTGACGGTCGAGTTCGATCTCTCCGCACCCTACGCGCCCTTCCTGTCGAACCTCGCCTATCCGACCGGCCTGATCGTCTCGCCGGACGCGGTGAAGAAATACGGCAAGGATTTCGGCCGCCATCCGAGCGGCACGGGCGCCTACAAGTTCGCCGAGTGGGATTCGAATGAAAAGGTCGTGGTCGAGAAGAACCCCGACTACTGGGACGGCGCGCCGTCGCTCGAAGCGGTCATCTATCGCCCTATCACCGATGCCAACACCCGCGTTGCCGAAATGCTCTCGGGCGGGCTCGACGTCATGGTCGAGGTTCCGCCGGACAGCCTGTCGCAGTTCAAGGACAACCCGGCCTTCAAGGTCTCAGAACAGGCCGGCCCGCATCTCTGGTTCCTGATCCTGAACACCAAGGACGGCCCGTTCAAGAACAAGGAAATCCGCCAGGCCGCCAACTACGCCATCAACAAGAAGGCGCTGGTCGACAACATCCTCCAGGGCACGGCGGATGTTGCCGCCGGACCGACACCGCCGGCGTTTGCCTGGGCCTATGACGACAAGCTGCAGCCCTATTCTTACGATCCGGAAAAGGCCAAGGCCCTGCTGAAGGAAGCCGGTTATGACGGCTCGCCGGTGACCTTCTACGTCACCGAAGGTGGATCCGGCATGCTCGACCCGATCGCCATGGGTACGGCCATCCAGGCCGATCTCGAAGCCGTCGGCATGAAGGTCAAGATCGAGACCTACGAGTGGAACACCTTCCTCGGCAAGGTGAACCCGGGTCTCGAAGGCAAGGCCGACATGGCTGAAATGGCCTGGATGACCAACGATCCGGACACCCTGCCCTTCCTTGCGCTGCGCAGCGATGCCGTTCCGGACAAGGGCGGCTTCAATTCGGGCTACTATTCCAACCCGAAGGTGGACGAGCTTCTGGAAAAGGCCCGCCAGTCGACCGATCAGGACGAGCGCGCCAAGCTCTACAAGGAGATGCAGGACATCGTTCATGACGACGCGCCCTGGGTTTTCGTCGCCAACTGGAAGCAGAACGCAGTGACAAGCGCGGCGGTCGAAAACTTCAAGCTGCAGCCGTCGTTCTTCCTGATGCTGCAGAAGGTGGCAAAGCCCTGATGCCGGACGACGGATCGCCCCTTTCAACCCTTCGCGCCCTCTGTCTTGCGCTGCCGCAGGCCGAGGAGAAGGAAACATGGGGCGATCCGACCTTCCGCATCGGCGGCAAGATTTTCGCGCAGTACAAGACCGGCAGCGGCATACCCACGGTCTGGGTGAAGGCGCCGGACGGCGCGCAGGAGGTGCTCGTCGGCGCCGATCCCGACCGCTTCTTCCGCCCGCCCTATGTCGGCCACAAGGGCTGGGTCGGCATCAATCTGTCCGACGGTCCCGACTGGGAGGAGATCAGGGATCTTCTCGCCCGCAGCCACCGATTGGTGGCGCCGAAAGCAATGGCTAAACAGTGGATGGAGTAGCGGCATGGCTGCCTACATCGCCAAGCGGCTGATTGCCGCCATACCCGTCATCATCGGTCTGTCGATCATCGTCTTCTTCATCATGGCGATGATCCCCGGCGACCCGGCACTCGCCATTCTCGGCTCCTATGCGACGCCGGAGAACGTCGCCAAGCTCAACCGCGAGCTCGGCCTCGACAAGCCGTTGGTCGAGCAATATTTCATCTGGCTCGGCAATCTGGCGCATGGCGATTTCGGCCGCTCCTACACGCTCAATCGTCCCGTGCTGGACGAGGTCCTGGAGCGCTTTTCGGCAACCCTGATCCTTGCCGGCCCCGCGCTCCTCCTCTGTTCCGTCTTCGGCCTGATTGCCGGCATCGTCTCGGCGGTGCGCCAGTATGGCCTCGCCGACAAGATGATCACCTTCATCGTGCTGATCGGCATTTCGATGCCCTCCTTCTGGCTCGGCCTGCTGCTGATCCTGTTCTTCGCCGTCAAGATCCGGCTGTTTCCGGCAAGTGGCATGTATGCGATCTATGGCGGCGGCGACCTCCCCGACCTCCTCCATCATCTGGCGCTGCCGGCCTTTACTCTCGCCGTCGTCGCGACCGGCGTCATTGCCCGCCTGACGCGCACCTCGATGCTGGAAGTGCTGCGGCAGGACTATATCCGTACCGCCCGCGCCAAGGGGCTTACCGAACGCAAGGTGATCTACAAGCATGCCTTCAAGGCGGCGCTGGTATCGGTGGTGCCGGTGATCGGCATCCAGGCCGGCTTCGTGCTCGGCGGCGCCGTCTATATCGAGACCGTGTTCCAGTGGCCGGGCATCGGCTCGATGCTGGTCAAGGCGATCTCCACCCGCGACCTGCTGCTCGTCCAGGGCGGCGTGCTGGTGGTCGCCACCGCCTACGTCCTCTTCAACCTGATCGTCGACGTCCTGCAAACCATTCTCGATCCGAGGCTGCGCTGATGGCTGAAGCAACCGCACAAACCGCACCCGCAAAGCCCGCCAAGGCCAAGGGCGGCCGACCGACAGCCTGGCGGCTCCTGATGAACAACACGCTTGCGGCAGGCGGGCTGATCGTGCTGGCCGTCGTCATTCTGGTGGCGATCGCAGCACCGATCCTGCCGCTTGCCGATCCGGACGCCACCGCGCCGGCCCAGCGCCTGCTGCCGATCTTCTCCGACGGCCATCTGCTCGGCACCGACGGGCTTGGGCGCGACCTCCTTTCGCGCCTCATCTGGGGCTCGCGCGTCAGCCTCGCCGTCGGCATATCGGCAACCGTGATTGCCGCCTTCTTCGGCTCGCTGATCGGCCTCGTCGCCGGCTATGCCGGTGGTCGCACCGACAGCCTGCTGATGCGCGGCATCGACATGATCATGGCATTTCCCTACATCCTGCTGGCGCTCGCAATCGTCGCCGCCCTCGGGCCGGGTCTACTGAACGCGCTGTACGCGATCGCCGTCGTCAACATTCCCTTCTTCGCCCGCAACATCCGCGGCATCACCATCGGCCTGTCACGGCGCGAATTCGTCGACGCGGCGAAGCTTTCCGGCAAGTCGAACGCGCAGGTGCTGTTCATCGAGATCCTGCCCAACGTGCTGCCGGTGATCATCATCACCATGTCAACCACGATCGGCTGGATGATCCTCGAAACCGCCGGCCTCTCCTTCCTGGGCCTTGGCGCGCAGCCGCCGCAGGCCGATCTCGGCTCCATGCTTGGCGACGGCCGCAAGATTCTGTTCACATCGCCGCATGTCTCGATCGTGCCGGGCCTGATGATCTTCGTCCTGGTCATGAGCATCAACCTGCTCGGCGACGGCATTCGCGACATCCTCGACCCGCGCCTGAAATCCGGCGCGCTGAGCCGCCCCGTTGCCCGCACCGCCGTGATGCGCGACGCCGCACCGGACGGCAAGGCGATGGCCGGCAGCGTGCTCGACATGCAGGGGCTTCGAACCGAATTCCATGTCGGCGGCGACGTCTACAAGGCCGTCGGCGGCGTCGATCTTTCTGTTCGGCAGGGCGAATGTCTCGGGATCGTCGGCGAGTCCGGCTCGGGCAAGTCGGTGACCGCCATGTCGATCATGGGGCTGGTGCCGACGCCGCCCGGCCGCATCGCCGGCGGTGCGGCCTATCTCGAAGGCGAGGATCTGTTCGCCATGAGCAACGAGCAGGTCCGCCGCCTGCGCGGTGGAGCGGTCAGCCACGTGTTCCAGGATCCGCTCTCGACCCTGCATCCGCTGTTTACCGTCGGCGACCAGCTGATCGAGGCGATCACCGCCCATCAGCCGATCTCGAAGCGAGAGGCCTGGGCGAAGGCGGCGGAGCTTCTGAATACGGTTCGCATCCCCAATGCCGAGGAACGGCTGAAGGCCTATCCGCACGAGCTTTCCGGCGGCATGCGCCAGCGCGTCTGTATCGCCATGGCGCTCGCCAACGACACCAAGCTGATCATTGCCGACGAGCCGACGACGGCGCTCGACGTCACCGTTCAGGCGCAGGTGCTGTCGCTTCTGGCGACACTGAGGCGTGAGCACAACGTGGCTATTCTGTTCATCACCCATGATTTCGGCGTGGTTTCGGCGATCTGCGACCGGGTGGCGGTGATGTATGCGGGCCGCATTGTCGAGACCGGCACGACGGAGGAAATCCTCGCCAATCCGGCCCATCCCTACACCGGCAAGCTGATCGACTGCGTGCCGGTGCTCGGTCAGCCGGAACGGCGGCTCGATGCGATCGAAGGCCGGCCGCCCGTCGTCAACCGCCTTCCCGAGGGCTGCGCGTTTGCCGACCGCTGTCCGAGGGTTCAGGCAGACTGTCGCGTGGGCGATATCGCCATGACGAAGATCGGAGAGGGCCGCGGCGTGCGCTGTCTGCATCCGCTGGCGAAGGAGACCGAAAATGTCTGAGGCGCTTCTGGAGATTACCGACGTGGAACGCCGCTTCGGCGGCGGACGGACCTTGTTCGGCGCCGAGAAGCCCGCCGTCCATGCTGTTCAGGGCGTGACGCTGTCGGTCCGCAAGGGCGAGACGATGGGCGTCGTCGGCGAATCCGGCTGCGGGAAATCGACGCTCGCACGCCTGCTCGTCGGGCTCGACGGGCCGACCGCCGGCGCGATCCGCTTTGCCGGCGGCGATCTCGTGGCGGAAGCCAAGGCCGACCATCGCGAGCTCGCCCGCAAGATCCAGTATGTCTTCCAGGACCCGGTCGCCTCGCTCAATCCGAGGAAGACGATCCGCACCATCCTCGAAGCGCCGCTGATCCATCTTCTCGGCCTCGACCGGCAGGCGCGCGCCAGGCGGCTCGAAAAGCTCATGGACGCGGTCAATCTGGCACCGGAATTCCTCGACCGCTATCCGCACGAATTCTCCGGCGGACAGGCGCAGCGCATCGGCATCGCCCGGGCGCTGGCCGCCGATCCGGACCTGATCGTCCTAGACGAACCGGTCTCGGCGCTCGATGTCTCCGTGCAGGCGCAGGTGTTGAACATTCTCGACGAGTTGAAGCGCGAATTCGGCCTGACCTACATCTTCATCAGCCACGACCTGTCGGTGGTGGAAAGCGTCAGCGACCGGGTGGCGGTGATGTATTTCGGCCGCATCGTCGAGGTCGGACCGGCGAAGGAAATCTTCCGCCGGCCGCGCCATCCCTACACGCATCTCCTCTTGAAATCGGCGCCTGTGCCGGGCCGCAAGTCGCTGATCCCGGAAGACACCGACACCGAACTGCCGGATCCCTACAATCCGCCACCGGGCTGCCCGTTCTATGCCCGTTGCCCGCGCCGCAGCGATGTGTGTACAAGCCGGTTCCCACCCCTTGAAGCGGCGCCGGAAAACGCCGAGCATCAATCCGCCTGCTATCACCCGCATGAAGAGACCGTAGACGCATGACCGACCGTCCGGAAGGACATAGTATCGGGGGCACACCCCCGGCAACAATCCGCCGGCGCAAGCGGCCGGACATGATCGCCGACCAGATCCGCGAGCGGATCGTCATCGAGGGCCTGAAGCCCGGCGACCGGGTGCCGGCAGCCTGGGTGTCGCCGGAAAAGCTCGGCATCTCGCGCGGCACCTGCCGCGAGGCGCTGAAGCTTCTGGAATTCCAGGGTCTGATCACCTCAAAGACCGGACCGGGCGGCGGCGTGTTCGTCTCCTCCGTGTCCGAGCGCGACGCGATCCATCTGCTCGACAACCTGTTTCTCTCGCGCCCGCCGTCGATTGCCGACATCTACGCGCTGCGCAAGGCGCTGGAACCGGAACTGGCCGCCGGCCTTGCCGGGCAATTGTCGGCCGACGAGATGGCCCGCCTGCAGGCCTCGATCCGGCTCTACGAAGCCGAGCCAACATCCGCGGAAGAGGAATACGCCCAGCGCATCGCCGAACTGGATTTTCATGCCGAACTCGCCAATTGCAGCCGCAACAAGCTCCTGGGCTTCGTCTGCAATTTTCTGCTGAGCCTGCTGAAGGACAAGACCGAATGCAGGGCGATCTATCTGGAGCCGACGCCCTGGTGGATGCGTGATACCGGCATCAACTACCAGGTCCGCCTGTTGCGCGCGCTGATGGCGGGAGACGGCGAGCGGGCGCGCAAGATCATGCACGAGCACATGAGCGAGGCGGAGAAATTCATGCTGGAGCGCGCCGTGCTGGCGGCGGCAAAACCCAAGGCATGAGATCCGCCGCATCGCTTTGACCCTGCAAAGAAATCAATGCCACTTGACTTTCTCCTCTCCCGACGCGACGCATGAAGCGGGGGGACTTTTACGACAAGAAAGACGGGGTCCGGTCAATGTCTGATGTAATGGTGCTCGGTGCGGGCATGGTGGGTGTTTCGACGGCGCTGGCGCTGCAGGCCGCCGGCAAGAGTGTCGTGATCGTCGACCGCAAGGGGCCGGGGCTGGAAACGAGCTACGGCAATGCCGGCGTGATTCAGGCCGAAGCCGTCGAACCTTACGCTTTGCCGCTCGACCCGGTCGCGCTCGTCAAGATCGCCTTCAAGCTGCGCAACGACATCAATTACCATTTCACCGCCCTGCCCTCTCATGTGCGCCCCGTCTGGGAATATTTCCTCGCCTCGCTGCCGGGCCGCTACAAGGAAATCTCGAAGACCTATTCCAAGCTGGCGCTGCGTTCGACCGCGGACCACGCGCCGCTGATCGCGGCTGCCGGCGCCGACAACCTGATCCGCCGCGGTGGGCTTCGCTTCGTCTTCCGCACGCAGGAAGCGCTCGACAAGGCCGCCAAGGACGCCGAGCGCATTCACGAGGCATACGGCCCGCCGATGAAAATCGTCGACGGCGCGGAGCTGGCGGCTGCCGAACCGTCGATCAAGATCCCGCTGAAAGGCGCCGTCCACTGGACGGGGAGCTGGAGCTGCATGGATCCCGGCGGGCTGACCGAAGCCTATGCCAATCTCTTCGTCTCGCGCGGCGGCACGATCGTCAACGGCGACGCCGAGACGCTGACGCGCGCCGAGAATGGCTGGACCGTCAAGGGTCCGGATGGCCCAGTCACCGCCGCGGACGTCGTCGTCGCCCTCGGCCCTTGGTCGCCGCTGCTGCTCAAGAAATTCGGCTACGACATTCCGCTCCTGAGAAAGCGCGGCTACCACCGGCATTTTGCCGGCGGCGCGACGCTGAACGCCCCGGTGTTCGACAGTGAGAACGCCACCGTGATCTCGCCGATGATCAAGGGCATCCGGGTGCTGACGGGGGCGGAGCTCGCGCGCTTCGGCGCCATGCCGACGCCGGTGCAGCTGGACCACTCCTCGGAAGCCGCCGGCGAACTGCTGGATCTTGGCAAGCCTGTCGAGGCCGAACCCTGGTTCGGCAACCGACCCTGCATGCCGGACATGCTGCCGCTGGTCGGCAAAGCGCCGCGCCATGACGGGCTGTGGTTCCATTTCGGCCACGGCCACCAGGGCTTCACCCTCGGGCCGACGACATCGGCGCTGCTGGCGGAAGAGATGACCGGCGGCACCACGCCGGTGCCGGAACTCTCGCCGTCTCGCCTGAAGATCTGAGGCCGACCGCGGCGTCTCAGTCCTTGGCGCGTCAGTCCCTGGCGCGGGCGAGCATGCCGAACAGGTCGCGGCTGTCATCGGGATCGGCGATGATGTCGAGGTCCTGGTAGAAGGGCGTGCCCTTGAGCCGGTCGCGGATGTAGCGCAACGCGGAGAAATCCTCGATCGCGAAACCGACGCTGTCGAACAGCGTGATCTGGCCGGCATTGTGCCGGCCTTTTTCCTCGCCGAGTATCACCTTCCACAGTTCGGTGACCGGATAGTCGGCCTCCATCTGCTGGATCTCGCCCTCGACGCGGGTCTGCGGCGGATATTCGACGAAGGTCGAGGCGCGGGCGAGAATGTCGCGGTGCAGCTCGGTCTTGCCGGGGCAATCGCCGCCGATGGCGTTGATGTGCACGCCGGCGCCGACCATGTTGTCGGTCAGGATCGTGGCATACTGCTTGTCGGCGGTGCAGGTGGTGATGATCTCCGCGCCCTCGATCGCGGCCTGCGACGAGGTGCAGGCGGTCACATTCAGCCCGGAGCCCGAAAGATTGCGCACGACCTTGTCGGTCGCCTTCGGATCGATGTCATAGAGGCGGATATTCTCGATGCCGAGCACGGCCTTCATCGCCAGAGCCTGGAATTCCGCCTGCGCGCCATTGCCGATCATCGCCATGGTCTTCGCCCCCTTGGGCGCCAGATGGCGGGCGGCCATGGCGGAGGTGGCGGCGGTACGAAGCGCGGTCAGGAGCGTCATTTCGGTCAGCAGCACCGGATAGCCGGTGGACACTTCGGCGAGCAGGCCGAAGGCGGTCACCGTCTGCAGGCCCTGCGCCATGTTCTTCGGATGGCCGTTCACATACTTGAACGAGTAGATCTCGCCGTCGGAAGTCGGCATCAGCTCGATCACGCCCTCGCGCGAATGCGAGGCGACGCGCGGCGTCTTGTCGAAGGTTTCCCAGCGGCGGAAATCCGCCTCGATGACATCTGTCAACTCGACGAGCACCCGCTCGACGCCGATGTGATGGACGAGCTGCATCATGTTCTCGACGCTGACGAAGGGGACAAGGGCTTTCTCGGACGGCGCCAGCATGGCGGGGTTCTCCTGCTTCCTGATCATGCCCAGAGAGTAGCAGAGGCGCCGAATTGGCCGAAAGCGCAAACTTGTGTTGTTTCCGGCAGCAATTTGCGCAAAATGAGTAACAGGACTGACGAAACGACAGGACGCGCCATGGAGCCGAGCCGCTATATCCCCGACGATCTCGACCGCCGGCTGATCGCGCACCTGAGGATCGACGGCCGCGCCTCGCTGTCGAAGCTCGCCGACATCCTCGGCGTGGCGCGCGGCACCGTGCAGAACCGGCTCGACCGGCTCCTCGAAACCGGCACGCTGATGGGCTTTACCGTCAGGATGCGCGAGGACTATGACGACCGCACCGTCAACGCCGTGATGATGATCGAAGTGGTCGGCAAGTCGACGACCCAGGTCATCCGCAAGCTGCGCGGCATCCCGGAAATCCATGCGCTCCATACGACCAACGGCAACTGGGACCTCGTCGCCGACATCCGCGCCGGAAGCCTCGCCGATTTCGACCGCGTTCTGCGCGAAGTGCGCATGATCGACGGGGTGGCGAACAGCGAGACGAGCCTGTTGCTGAGCGGGGTGTGAGCGGCGAGCGACTGGGAGCAATCGCACGTTATTTTAGGGCGACGGCAAACGGCGCCTCCCCTCTCCCCGCCTGCGGGGAGAGGGTCAGGGTGAGGGGCAAAACCACACAGGCACGGCTTGTCATTTAGCAACACAATATCGAACGAGCCTTGTCGAAACGAAGGCCGACGGGTCACAGAAGCGCCCTTCATCCGCCCTGCCGGGCACCTTCTCCCCGCAAGCGGGGAGAAGGGACCAGCCCTCATTCATCACCGAAGTTCGGCAATGTAACTGCGCTCCCCATCCCCTCTTCGGAACATAGCGACCGCTCATCCATTTGCCTGACTGAGGGTTTGTCCTCGAGACAGGCATCCGGATCAAAGGGTAGCGCGCGCAATGAGGCAACTGGCGGAGAATTTCTGGACGTTTCGCGGCGACTTCAAGGTCGCCGGGATCATCAATCTCGGCACCCATATGTCGCTCGTGCGCCGGGCCGATGGCAGCTACCTCGTGCTCGACAGCTATGCGCTGGAGAAAGACGACCGGCGCGCGCTCCTCGAGCTGACGGACGGCGGACGGGCGGTCGAGGCGATCCTCAACGTGCACCCGTTCCACACGCTGCACTGCAGCGCCGCCCACAGGCTTCTGCCGCATGCCCGGCTGATCGGCACCCGGCGTCACCATGGCCAGGCGCCGGACCTGCCATGGGATTCCGGGTTTATCGAGGACGCGGCAACCCAAAAGGCTTTTGCTGCGGACCTGGATTTTTCCGTGCCGCGGGGCATCGATTTTGTCAGCGATGACGATCATGTGCATGTCGCCTCGGTTCTCGTTCGCCACCGGCAAAGCGGCATCGTCCATGTCGACGACACGATCAATGTGCTCGCTGCCCCCGGCTTCCTCGGCAAGCTGCTGCCCCAGTCGAAGCTGAAATTCCATCCGCAGCTCGCCAAGGCACTGCAGAAGCGCTCAGGCGCGGCCGACGACTACGCGCAATGGGCGCGCGAGATCGCCGAGGCCTGGGCCGGCACGCCGGTCGTCTGCGCCGCCCATTCGGCCGTCCGCACCCTGCCCGCCGACGGCTGGTGTCGCGAGGTGCTCGACGCGCTGAAAGGCGTCGACAGGACGCTTGCCAAACACCGCTCCACCCACGGCTGATCTTCCCGGCCAGACAACAAAAACACTGCAAACAGGAGAAACACCCCCATGTCGAACTCATCCAAGTCCCTGAAGACCATCAATCCGCTGACCGAGCAGGACCTCCGCTCCTATCCGCTGATGTCGGACGACGAAGCGAGCGCGGTGGTCGAGGCGAGCCACAAGGCCTTTCTCGACTGGCGGCTGAAAAGCCTCGAAGAGCGCGCCAAGGTGATCTCGGCGATTGCCGCCGAAATGCGCAAGTCGAAGGAGGATTTTGCCAGGCTGATGACCGACGAGGTGGGCAAGCTCCTCAACGACAGCCGCAGCGAAGTCGATCTCTGCGCCGCCATCTGCGACTACACCGCCAAGGCCGGCCCAAAGGTTCTGGCGGACGAGGAGCGCGAGGTCGAGGGCGACAAGGGCTATGTCACGCATTCGCCGATCGGCGTCATCTACGGCATCCAGCCCTGGAACTTCCCCGCCTACCAGGCGGTGCGCTATTCGATCGCCAGCCTGATGGCCGGCAACGGCGTGCTCTTGAAACATGCCGAAGCCTGCACCGGCAGCGGCCTGTTCCTGCGCGATCTCTACGAGCGGGCCGGCCTGCCGAAAGGCCTGTTCGGCGTGCTTCTGATCTCGCACGAGCAGTCGGACAGGATCATCGAGGACGAGCGCGTGCGCGGCGTGACGCTGACGGGCAGCGACAGGGCCGGCCGCGCGGTCGGCGCCAAGGCCGCCGAGCTGGTCAAGAAGACCGTGCTCGAGCTCGGCTCCAACGACGCCTATCTGGTGCTCGACGACGCCGACCTCGATCTCGCCGTCAAGACCTGCGTCAAGGGCCGGATCTACAACAACGGCCAGACCTGCGTGAACGCCAAGCGCTTCATCGTCACCGAGAAGAACTACGACGCCTTCGTCAAAGCCTATGCCGAAGCCTTCGAGGCGATCGCGCTCGGCGATCCGACCGACGAGAAAACCCAGCTCGGCCCGATGGTGACGAAGAAGCAGCGCGACGAACTGCACGAACAGGTGCAAAAGAGCGTCGAAAAGGGCGCGAAGCTGGTCGTCGGCGGCAAGATCCCGGATCGCACCGGCTGGTTCTATCCGGCAACCGTGCTTGCCGATGTGGCACCCGGGCAGCCGGCCTACGAGGACGAGATGTTCGGGCCGGCGGCCGCCATCATCCGCGCGAAGGACGACATGGACGCCCTGCGGATTGCCAACAGCAGCCGCTACGGCCTTGGTGGCGGCATCTTCAGCAAGGACGTCGCGCGCGCCCGCAAGCTCGCCGCCGACCATTTCGACACCGGCATGGTCTTCATCAACACCTTCAACGTCGCCTACCCCACCCTGCCCTTCGGCGGCGTCAAGACCTCCGGCTACGGCCGCGAACACGGCCCGGAGGGATTGAAGGAGTTCGTCAACGTGAAGTCGATCCGGATCGGGTGATGGAATGAGACGGGAGGGGCCGGGGGACCGGCTTCTCGATGTCGAAGAGGGTGGAATGGTGGACGATGAGAGAGCGGCCACCATTCGCATAAATTTCTTACATTATAGAATACCAGCTGTGGCAAGGGAGAGACATGCCTATCTTCCCCCTTCGCGCGAAAGAAGCAGTGTTTCTTCAACTTTTTTGATGTAGGTGCAGCATTCCTCAAGTATGATGACCATCAAGCAAGCTCAGAACTCTTAGGTGAGCTGCCGAGTTGGGATACTAATGCGCCAAACGGGCAGAAAAAAGCTAATATTGGAGATTTTGAATTCCTGTGAACCACAAGGAATATGCCTACTCAACGAATTGCGCGTGAAATGCGCATGGGCCGGCGAATTCGATAAAATGAAGAGCCGGAAGACCGACCAAAAAAAATCGTTTAACCGGACTGTCATAGGCAATTTTGACGAGCTTGTAAAAGAAGAGGTAGCTCAAAAATATCGGGGCTTTTACACCTACCTTTCCATAGGACTTTTTGCGCGATGGGCCGTCTGGGAACTGCTCGAACAAGAGTATCTCACTGGCCTCCCTCAAGCTGACGAAATGGAGATTTTTGTTGGCCGAGACGCGTGTACGGCTTTCGTAAAACTTCAAAACGGGCAGCGTTCGGTGGTTGGCACGTCTGTTTTTATGAGTGATATCATACTTATCGGCAGCAGAGAGATCAGTGACGATGACCTCAATTGCTTGGCACAAATACCTTGGCCCACAAACGCCTTCTTCGAGCATGGGATGACCGAAGACAAGACTTTCAGACTCTGCGACGCGGCGCGGTTGCCGTCCTTCATTGAATTTTCAAATGGCACGACGGCATCAACTGCGAGAAAGAGATACTCAAAATACTGAGAAGCATCTCGTTAATGTCTCTAGAATCCGAGACAATAAGGTTCTTTTTTTAAGGGTATTGCGCCGAAGGTCAAAAGCGCCACAATGAAGTTCAACAATGTGGTCATTATATCCATGTACTCCATAGAAACTTTATATCAGGAATTTTCTTAAATACCAATAATTCATAGCTAACCGAGGGGAATAAACCTTATGGACTCCTCTTTGCCCCCTGAGAAAGCCAGATAACGAAGCGCATCCCCTTAGCTAACAAGCAGATTTACCGAGATGGAGGAATGGCGACTGCGGTAACTTCCGTTGGTCAGCGCTCCAACACCCCCTAAAACCCAAACAATTCCGCCGGATTGTCCACCAGGATCGTCTTCAGATCCTCTTCGCGCACCCATGACAGCACCGTATCCACCAGTGCCGCGTCGTTGGGGTAGTCTTCGGTGGTCTTGGCGAGGTTGTGGGGCCAGTTGGTGCCCCAGATGATGCGTTCGGGGGCGTAGGCGGCGAGTTCGCGGGCGACCGTGGCGATGTCCTCGTAGGCCGGGCCGCCGTCCTTGGAGGATTCGTAGCAGGCGGCGAACTTGAACCAGCAATTGCCGCGCTCGATCAGCGACTTGACCGCGTCGATCTCCGCCCGTCCCGGCTTGCCTTCGCCAAAGAACTTGCCGTGATGGTCGATGATGTAGCGGCTCGTCACCGACTGCAGGAGCGGCATGTGATCGAGGAGGTTGGAGCCGTCGAACTGCACGGCGACGCACCAGCCATGGTCATGCGCCTTTTTGTCGACCGCCTTCAGGCCGGAGAGACCGATCGCGCCGCCCGGCAGATCCATGATGCGCGCGCCGCGCACGCCGGCATCCGAAAGCCGCTGCATTTCCTTCCCGTTCGTCTCGCCGGTGATGACGGCGACGCCGCGGGCGCAATCGCCCATCTCGGCAAGGCTGGCGACGAGGCATGCATTGTCGGCCTGATGGGCATTGCCCTGGGTGATGACGACGCGGTCGATACCGAGCCAGTCCATCACCTTGCGGTATTCGGCAGGTCCCGGCGTGCCTTCCGGCACCGGCGGGCCGCCGGGAAGGGCCGGATAGCCCGGCAGGTACATGTGCATCTGCGTGTCGGTCGCGCCCTTCGGCAGCTTCGTTTTCGGCGGCTTGCCCGAATAGGTGCGTTCGATCATCAGTCTTCCTTCAATGCGTATTTTTCAAGGGCGGCGCGGTCGATCTCGATGCCGAGGCCGGGGCCGTCGGGAATGGCGACGACACCGCCGACATGCTCCAGCGGCTTGGTGACGACGGCCTGGCGGAAGGGATTTTCCGTGCGGTCGAATTCGAGGATCGGGGACAGCGGCTGCGGGCGCACCGGGTTCGGCAATTGCGCTGCCATGAACTGCAGGCTGGCGGCGATCTGCACGGCAGTGCCCCAGACATGCGGCACGAGGCGGACGCCATGGAGGCTTGCCATGTCGGCGATCCGGCGCATCTCGGTAAAGCCGCCGGTGCCGCAGATATCCGGCTGGATGATGTCGACG
Source organism: Rhizobium sp. NRK18 (assembly GCF_024385575.1). Taxonomy (NCBI): domain Bacteria; kingdom Pseudomonadati; phylum Pseudomonadota; class Alphaproteobacteria; order Hyphomicrobiales; family Rhizobiaceae; genus Rhizobium; species Rhizobium sp. NRK18. Next base: position 129,494 of record NZ_JANFMV010000005.1, read on the forward strand.
ACGCGGGTTTCCAGCGGCTCCTTCATGCCGTAGCGGCCGTGCCAGGTCTCGCCGCCGGCAACCGGGATCGGCTGGCGGGCGCGCACCGCCCGGTAGGCGTCGAGCTGTTCGGGCACCACCGGCTCCTCGAACCAGCCGATATCGTATTTCGCCGCCTTGTTGCCGAGCTCGATCGCCTCCAGCGCGTCATAGCCATGATTGGCGTCGATCATCAGGCCGCGCTCCGGGCCGATCGCTTCGCGCACCGCCGCGATCACCTTCAGGTCTTCGGCAACGCCGAAGCCGATCTTGATCTTGACCGCGTGAAAGCCTTCCTTCGCATAGCGCGCCGTCTCGGTCGCGACGTCGGCCACGCGGTCGACGCCATCGCGGCGGAAGGAGCCGGTCGCATAGGCCTTCACACTCTCGCGCATCCGGCCGCCGAGCAGCACGGAGACCGGCACGCCGAAGCGCTTGCCCTTGATGTCCCAGAGCGCGATGTCGATGCCGGAGAGCGCCGTCACCGTCAGCCCGCGCTGGCCCTGGTCGCGCAGCGCATTGTAGAGCTCCAGCCAGAGGATTTCCGTGTCGAGCGGATTGCGGCCGATCAGCCACTTGGCATAGGTCCTGACGACGGCGGCATTGGCCTGCGCCGGGCCGAGGCATTCGCCCCAGCCGGTGGTGCCGTCGTCGCAGACGATCTCGACCAGCACATGCTGGCGGCGGTCGAAGCGCATGGAGGCGCTTTCGAAGGCCGTACCGAGCTTGAAGTCGAGAATATGGGTGCGGACTGTCTCTATCTTCATCGGCGGTAGGGTGCCACCAGCGCCGCCATCATGTCGACCTCTTCCGCCGTCAGGTCGGTCAGCGGCGCGCGCACCGGCCCGGCATCGAAGCCCATCAGCCGGACGCCTGCCTTGATGGCGGAGACGGCGTAACCCTTGTTACGGTTGCGGATCTTCATGAAGGGATAGAAGAAGTCCTTGAGGATCTCTTCGGTGCGGGCGCGGTTGCCGGCCCGGAGCTCCTTGTAGAATTCGATTGCCAGCGCCGGCACGAAGTTGAACACGGCCGACGAATAGGTGGTGAAGCCGGCGCCGAGATAGGCTTCAGCGAAGAGCTCGGCCGTCGGCATGCCGCCGAGATAGGTCAGCCGGTCGCCCATGACGGCGGTCACCTGGCGCACCAGGCCGATATCGCCGGAACCGTCCTTGAAGCCGACGAGGTTCGGGCATTCGTCGCAGAGCCGCTGCAGCGTTTCCGCGTGGATGACGCAATTGTCGCGGTTATAGACCATGACGCCGATGCCGGTCGACTGGCAGACCGCCTTGATGTGCCGGTAGAGGCCTTCCTGCGGCGCATCGATCAGGTATTGCGGCAGGAGCAGGATGCCGTCGGCGCCGGCCTTTTCCGCCTTGCGGGCGATATCCTTGGCGATCTCGGTGCCGTAGCCGCAGCCGGACACGATCGGGGTGGAGCCGGCGGAGGCCTTGGCGGCCTTGACGATCGCCGGAATTTCATCCGGCGCCAGCGAGAAGAACTCGCCCGTGCCGCCGGCCGCAAACAGGACCGTCGCATCGAAACCCGAAAGCCAGCCGACATGCTCGCGATACGGCGCTTCGTTGAAGGCGCCATCCTCGGTGAACGGCGTTACCGGGAAGGAAAGCAGGCCGGCGCCGAGCGCGGCCTTCAGGTCTTGGGGTTCCATGTTGCAGTTATTCCTCTGCGATCCTGTTGTGTTGGCCGCATGATAGCCGCGCCGACCGCGTTGTCAACAAGTTGTATGATGAGTTATGATCACTCCTCCACAGCATCCATGAACATGCCACGGGCCGCCGGACGAGCTAGCCTCTCACCTTCTCGGATTGCTTCGATACACAGGGAATCCATTAATATGAATATATTTCAGATGCTTACAACAAGAATGGAGCGTCGCCTATTCATCCCATTGCCGCATCCGCGCTGCGCAAACAGGAAACCGGCAGGCGCTCATTGACGCACCGCCGAAAGATATAATATAAATCGCCATTGATATCGGACAAGGCGTATTCCGCGCCTCCTGCCGGCGGGCCGAAGCGGCTCCAACCGAAACCCATCGCCCTTCTGCCGCGGCGGATGCCGGGCGCTCCAGATTAGGATTTGACCATGCTTGAAAGACTGTTGATCACGGGTGCCGCCGGCGGACTGGGTCGGATGGCCCGCGAGCGGATGAAACACATGGCGAAGACGCTCCGGCTCTCGGATATCGTCGACCTCGGCAGCGCAGCGGAAAACGAGGAGCTGGTCGTCTGTGATCTCGGCGACCCCGCCGCCGTCAACGATCTCGTCGCCGGCTGCGACGGCATCGTCCATCTCGGCGGCATTTCGGTCGAGGACACATTTGCCAAGATCCTCAACGCCAACATCCAGGGCATCTACAATCTCTATGAGGCGGCGCGCAAGAACGGCTCGCCGCGCATCCTGTTTGCGAGCTCCAACCACGCCATCGGCTTCCACCCGCAGATGGAGCGGCTCGACGCGTCCTCCCCCACCCGGCCGGACGGGCTCTACGGCGTCTCGAAATGCTTCGGCGAGAGCATGGCGTCGATGTATCACGACAAGTTCGGCGTCGAGACGGCGATCCTGCGCATCGGCTCCTGCTTCATCGAGCCGAAGGACCACCGCATGCTCTCCACATGGCTGAGCTATGACGACTTCGTCTCCTTTGCCGAATGCGTGTTTTCCGTGCCGCGGCTCGGCTGCCCGATCGTCTACGGCGCCTCCGACAACGATGCCGCCTGGTGGGACAACCGCGCGAGCGCCTACCTCGGCTGGAAGCCGAAGGACAACGCCGCAAGCTTCCGCGACAAGGTCAACGCCAACGTGCCGAAGCCGGCCAAGGGCGCGCCGGAAACGATCTACCAGGGCGGCAAATTTGCCGCTGATCGCATCCACGAGGACTGAGACGCCGCGAAGGTTGCCGGCCCG